>DASUFM010000490.1:0-7916 GCA_036274535.1 Blastocatellia bacterium | reverse complement strand
GTACTTGTACCGGCCCGGCAAAGCCAGCGCATATTCGACCAGTTTATGATCCAGCAACGGTTCACGCGCTTCCAGTCCGACCGCCATGCTTGCGCGGTCTACCTTGACCAGAAAATTGTCGGGGAGCGTTGTCTGCGCGTCGGCCAGCATCATATCCAGAGACGGATCGACGCTCTCATCGCGAGTGAGGACGGCGAGCGCGTCATACGGCTTTAATCCTGGAGCGAGCTCTTTGAGCGACTCCTTCGGCCAGACGCTGATCGACGAAGTATAAGCCGCGCGAATGCCTGGCGCGGATAGAACGTTTGACAATTTAAGCAGCTTGTCGCTGAAATCGGCCGCCTCCAGATCGGGGTAGAAACGATTGGTCGTTTTCACGAGCAGCGGCTCCATCGCTTTCACCGCTTCCATTCCCACCCGCCTCAGGATGGCCGAACCGGCTCGCCTCAGGGCCAGAGGGAGGCTGGATACTCTTCCCCAGGCCGGCGAGAGCATTGTGTAGTGAGTGTAGCCGCAGAAGAATTCGTCGCCCCCGTCGGCGGACAACGCAACCTTCACCTCCTCGCGGGCGGCCTTGCATAGCAGGTAAGTGGGAATGCCGCATTCATCGGAGAACGGCTCGTCGTAGATTTCACAGAGGCGGGGCACGATCTCGATCGCGTCACGCTCCGCGCAATGTAGTTCCGTGTGATGGGAGCCAAGATGTTCCGCCACCGCCCTGGCGAAACACGATTCGTCTGACCTGGCGTCGTCGAAGCCGACCGTGAAGGTGCGGATATTCTCGCCTGCCTCGCGCTTGAGCACCGCCGCCACCAGGGACGAATCGACGCCGCCGCTCAGGAAGACGCCCACCGGCACATCGGAGACCATTCGATAGGCGCAGGCCTCGCGCAACAAGTCGGTCAGTTCCTCCTCGACCTGCCGCTCGGGCCGATGATCATTGTCGATCGTATGGTAGTCGGTGACCGACCAGTATTTACGCTCCTCCAGCTCTCCGTCAGCCGACACCTCGACATAACAACCCGGGCGCACTTTGCGCGTATTCTTGAAAATGCTCAAAGGCGCCGGAACGAAGCCCAGGTAAAGGTAGAGCGACACCGCGTCGTAGTTCAATTCCTTGCTGAACCCCGGATGGGCCATAAGAGCCTTCAACTCCGACCCGAATAACAACAAGCGCCCGTCGTAATAATAATAGAGCGGCTTGACCCCGAGCCGGTCGCGGAACAGTAACAACTTCCGGCGCTTCCTGTCCCAGAGCGCAAATGCGAACATCCCGCGTAAACGCGAAACGCACTCAGCCCCCCACTCTTTGTAGGCGTACAAAATGATTTCCGTGTCGGTGTCGCTGGCGAAACGATGTCCTTTCCTGAGCAACTCCTGTTTGATCTCACGGTAGTTATAAATCTCGCCGTTGAAGGTGATTGTGACCGTGTCATCGGCGTCGCGCATCGGCTGCCTGCCGCGCGGCGAGAGGTCTATGATCGAGAGGCGTCGGTGGCCGAAGCCGAGAGCCGAGTCCGCGCTCATGAAGAATCCCGAATCGTCCGGCCCCCGATGGACTAGCGAGCCGGTCATCGAGGACAAATCGGCTTCAATCCTGCCCTGGTTGAAATCCCATAAACCCGCTATTCCGCACATTCAATCATACCTACCAAAAGTACAAGTCGCTCGTCGTAGTTATAATGTAGGGGCGCCATAACATACTTCTGTTACTCAGCGTGTCGCGGCGGCCTCTTATGGCGCGACATCATACCCCCATCGCCCTTGCATATTGTGACGCGGAGTCTTTAATCAGTTCCTCCGCCCAACCATTTTGGAGCGCAAGGCGCGAGGCGCGTTCATGACCGAGGAATTTTACGTTGCTATACCTCGGGTCGCGGTAATCCTTGATCTTTCCGCTTTTGACGGCTTCGATAACCTGCGTCACGCCTTTCTCCACGACCCACACGGGCGCAAAACCCAGAAGATCGCGTATCTTATTGAAATTGACGCGGTAATTGCGGCGGTCCGTGTCCGGCCCCTGATCTATTATCCTGGCGGAGGGGACAAATTGATTGATGATCTTACCGATCTGGTAAATGGTGTAGTTCTGTTCATTCGAACCGACATTGAAGGTCTGATTTTTTACCAGCGAAAATGGAGCCTCCAGAGTTTTGAAGACAGCCAATGCGGCGTCATGCACATGCACGAATGGGCGCCACTGATCTCCACCACGGATTGTAATCTGGCCCTCTACAAGGGCTTTCGCGGTAAGCAGGTTGACCACCAGATCGAACCGGGTGCGCCCGGAAAGGCCATAGATCGTGCCAAAGCGCAGTACGGTGGGAGCGAAATTGGAGTCGGACAGGCTCATTAAAACCCGCTCTGACGCGATCTTACTGCGGGCGTATAGAGAAACGGGGTTAAGTTCAGAATATTCATCAAGGACTTCGTCGGATGCGCCGTATACAGAACAGGTGCTTGCGAAGATAAAGCGACTGACCCCGCTTCCCTTGGCCACCTCGGCGATCATGCGCGTGGCCATCAGGTTGACTTCGATGGTTAGATCTTCATCCAGCGCGCAGGCCGGGTCGCCGACAATTGCGCCCAGATGGATAACCGCATCCATGCCCTTCGTCGCCTCCACGACTTTATCGACCTGGCGAAAATCGGCGCGCATGATTTCCAGCCTGGGATGATACAGGAAATCCCGAATCGCCTCAGTGCCGTAGAGAAATAAATCGAGCAAGCGCACGTGGTACCCTTTCTCCAGCAACATTGGTAGTAGAGCGGAACCGATGTACCCTGCGCCTCCGACAAGCAGAACATTCTGCGTTTTACCTTCATCAGCCGGCTTAACCCTATGGATCTCCGCGCGAATTATATTGGACCAAATGGAAGACCAGAGCCGAGAACCTACTAGCAGCGCGGCGCTGATAAACCAGGCGTACAGGTATGTCCCACGTTGGAGTCCATGACCGTTTATGAGGTACGAAAGAAAACCAAACAGTAAATAAGCCAAACTGACGGCATAGATTACAACCAGAGCCTTATATCGGCCTTGATAAGTGCGGCCGTAAGAATAAAACCCGCTGAGAGAGAATACGACCAGACAGACCAGTGTAAGCCGAACAGCGCAGTTACGGTACCCGGTAATGTTATTCCACAAGAAATCCGTGTGATTAACTTTGCCGCCAGAGCCCTCGGTCATCATGAAATAGACCAGGCGGATCACCATCGAAGCAAGGACCGCGAAATTTACGAGTATGGCGTCGGCCAATCCCCGTAACATCATATCCCGATTGACGCCCAAACGATTAGACATCCCCATGACGTATCCCCTATCTTGAAGTTGTTGCGAGTAAATGGCGGGGAGAAAGGGGCGTACATGCAAAAGTAACTATAACTGCTCAGCCGCGTAGTGGCATTCGAATGCAGGCAGGCCATTTATGGCCTGCTGTCCTGAACATCGAAGTCGAAAATGCTGTAAGTTAAGCGAATGGAGCGTCATGTGTAATAGCGATAATACGGAATGTGGTTGATTGCGACGTCATTTAGGACCACCCCAAAAACATTGGCGCCTATGGTTGAAAGCTCCTGGCGGGCATGGTTTATGGATTCCCAATTACTTTTACCGCCATTCACGATGAGAATCACGCTGTCGACGATAGTGGACAGGATGAGCGGATCGGCCAGATTGATGAGCGGCGGCGAGTCGAACATGACGTAATCGTAGCGATCGGCCAGGGTCTTCACCATCTCTTTCATCTTTCTGGAGCCGATCAAGTCGCATGGGTTATGCGGGACGTCGCCGCTTGGAATCAGTGACAAACACGGAAGGTCCAACTTCTGGATCACGTCCTCCAATTCGACGTCGCCGGACAGATAGGTGGACAAACCGGGCTTCCGATCTACCTGGAGTTTCTTGTGAACCGTCGGTGTGCGCAGATCGCAATCCACGATCAACACCGACCGCCCGAGTTGCGCTATGCTGATCGCGACATTGATGGCCGTGGTCGTTTTACCTTCGGCGGGTTGGCCGCTGGTAAAGAGCCAGGTTTTAGGCTTAAATCCTTCGCCATTTTCCGACAGCATGATCGATGTCCTGAGCAGGCGATAAGCCTCGGCGGCCGGCGAACGGTCGCTGATGGTTATAAATTGTTGTCCGCTCGGTACGGCGCCAATGGCATTCAAGCCCCTATCCGCCCCTCCGTTTACCGCCGCGCTTCCATTGGCCGCGGCCTTTAGTAACGTGACGCCGGCGGGGAGTTTCAGCGTATCTTTGAATTTACCCAGTAGCGAACGCGCCGCGTCCTCGCCGATTGTCGGTATTACGGCGAGGGCTGGCAATTGCAGGCGGCGACTGAGATCGTCAGTTGTCTTGATGGTGTGATCGAAGAATTCGAGTAGCAAAGCGAGGCCGACGCCGAATGTCAGACTGATGGCGAACCCGACCATCGTCCATAGCGTGCGATTGGGGCCGGATATCACTCTTGGAATTCGCGCCGGCTCGACCACATGCAGGTTGTTCTGTTGCTGGGCGAGTTCGAAATTGGCTTCGCTGCTCTTTTCCAGGAAATTCTTGTAAAGCGCTTTGGTCGTATCGACCTCTTGTTGAAGTATCCCGTACTGGAACGTGTCTACATTCTCTTTCGCGGTTTCGTTTTTAGCCTCTTCCAGCGCCCGCGTTAACTCCCGTTCGTCGCGGACGGCTCGATCGAAGTCGAGCTTCAATTTGGCTTCCAGCGACTTGCGACGGGACTCGATCTGCTTCTGGATCGCGGCTATCTGTCGCTGGATTTCGACGGTCTGCGGGTTGTCGGGGCCATAATTCACGTCGAGTTGCGCAGCCTGCGTCATGAGATCGCCCGCCTTTTTCTGAAGTTCCGCAAGAGTCGCGTCGGAGTAGGCCGAGGGAACCTGTTCGACGCGTCCCTGTCTGACGTCTTCATAGAGCGACTCTTTGACGATGCGGTCGGTCTGGGCCCGCGTGACTTCGGCTTGCAGACGCAGAAGGCGGTCAGCGCTCAACGATCCTTTGCCCTGGGGCGCGATGTTGGTATGCGCGCGTGTGTAATTGGCCAGCGCCTGTTCGGCTCTCTCAGCCCTGGCCTTCAGATCGCGCGTCGAGCGGTCCAGCCAGTTCGACGCCTCCTTGAATTTCCCGGATTTATTCTCGACGTTGCGGTTGATCAGAGTTTGAGCGAGCTGATTGCAAATGGCGGCGGCGAGCGCAGGGTCGGGATGCGTGTATGCGATCTTAAGTAATGGCGCGTCCGAGGCCGGTCCCGCCGAGAAGTTCTTTAACCATGCGTCCGAGGCCGGCTCCACCGAGAGGTTCTTTCTGAAAAGCTCGACGAAAGGCGCCAGTCGCCAACTCTCCGCGGGAGAATACCGCGGCTCGGTCGCGTCCCCGCTCGTAGTCGTGGACAATGAATCGGGTATGTTCGGCGCGGGTTCCAGCCTGTTCCTCTCCCATTGAAAGACCTTTTTAACGCGCTCCGACAGGCTGCCGAACGCTTCCTTCAACGTCAGCCCTCCGGGATTGAGAATACCCTCGCTCCGATCGAGCTTCATGTTGACGATCACCTCTTCAATCAGCGGGTTGCTTTGAAGCAAATACATTTTCGTCTTCAAAGACTCGTCGTTCTGAATGACCAGATCGCCCTCCCTGAACTTGATGACTGGGGTGTCCTCTTTGCCGACGGAGATCACCGCATACGCCTGATAGGTGTCTCTCGTTCGGAACGCCGCGAACAGGCTGAGGGCCGTGCCGGCGACGACGGCGGCGGCGATCAACCGTTTGCGTCTGAAGATCGCGCGCGCCCACCTGGTCCAATCGACCTGAATTACCTCCTCTTCCGCCTCATTAATGTCGTAGTCATCCGCGTAATCGGTCCGGCGATAACCGGCGCGCTGAAGTTGCGCGTCGATTGGCGCTTGACGATATTCGAGGGCAGTCTTTTCATCAGTCATTGGCTAGCTCCTTTTAGACGGTTCTGGTTAACCGTCTTATTTGAATCTGACGGCTTCGCTTTGGACTTCGCCCTCGATCGCGCCGTTCGAGAGGATGAGTCGAGATGTTCGTAGGCTCCGATATCCATCCCCACGCCCCTCGGTCTGAGGCGCCCGTCATAATCATTATCGACGCCCGACAGGGTAAGGCCCGCGTCTATCGCCGGGCTGTCCGGGCGCAAGTGAAAGTCGAATGCCGCCGGGTCGGCGAATTTAGGATCGGTCTTCTCCAGGTTATTCGCGAGGGCCAGGCCGGAGGTATCAATGTTCTTTTCAGCGAACAGGAGAACGCCGTTCGAAATTATGTTGTTACTGATCCGCACATTCGCAAATCTCATAGGCCCGTCCCCACTCCCCCCCCCCATCCAAACAGCGGCCGTTTTCACTCCGTAAAAGATGTTATTGGCGATATTGGAATCCGACACCTTCATGCCGCCCGTGGACGGAGCCCACATTACGATGGCTCCGAGCTTGCCATCATGCTGGTTGCCGAAGGCGATGGTGTTGTTAAGAATGTTCATGTGAGCCCGTGATTTCGGCCAGACTTGTATGGCCCACCCCTGTTTTATGTTGTAGATGATATTGTTGCGAATGGTCACGTGATCCCCGCCATCGTGGTAGATTCCGTGATCGTGGTTCTTCCAGTAATCATTGCTCGGCTGGCACCCCTGCTGGCCTGGAGTCAGACGGCCGTTGTCGTGTATGAGATTGCCTTCCACCAGAACATTGTTCGCCTCGATGAATACTCCGTTTTGTCCGTTTGAGGTATTTGCGCAGACGCGGCCAATGTTATGGATGTGGTTGCCTATAACCTGGAAGTCGCTCCCGCCGTCGAACAGATCGATCCCGCCGGCGCTTCCATTCGCATTGGCCAGGCCGGTCATCTCGAAGTCCTGGATTCGGACGTAAGACGCGCCGCCTCGAACAACAAAACCGGAGCCGGCTTTTCCATTCTCTCCGTCTATCTTCGCCGCCCACTTGTTCCTGGACCTGAAAACAACCCAGTTGTCAGGCGCGCCGCCTCCCGAGACACAGACGACCACTTTACCGTAGCAGTCGTTAGGCCCGCTGTAGGTGTAGACGCCGTCGTCCACCAGGACCGTATCGCCCGGGTTGACGCTGTCAGCGGCTTTTTGAATCGTCCTGAAAGGGCGCGATTCGGAGCCGGGATTGGAGTCAGAGCCGGTAGACGCCACATAATAAACGCGCCCGCCGCGTTGCGGAGGCATAGCGACGCGAGAGGCAGACCGCGGTTTGGAGCGCGCCTCATTGGAGATCGTCATCATTGTGAAAGCGCAGCATGCGACGCCGAGCGCCAGCGCCGCACAGTTACGGAATGAGGAAAGGCGAGACAGAGCATAATGGACGAACAGCCTTTTCATGCGACACCTCAACTGGACTCCACCCGTTCGGAACATATGACGGTTCAGAATCCTAGAATGCGCCATGGACTGAAGCCGAACGTCGACAGGAGCGCGCCTCCCACCGCCTTTGACCGGCTGTTGGGAATGATTACTATGTCGTTGGCGACTATCGCGACGTCTTCCTGCTTACCGCTCATTATCTTGCGCGCGTCTACTCTTATCTCTTGCCTCTTCTTGCCGCCTGGGTCTTCGCGGAATATGATCGTCTGATCGGTAGCGGCTGTAGGTTTCATTCCCCTCGCAAGCGTGATCGCCTGCCTGAGCGTAGCGCCTTCTTTGAACACGAACGAGCCGGGCGCATTCACATCTCCCCCGACAAAGAAGACTTCCGCTTGCGGAATATTGACGACGCTTCTGGGCTCCAGGCGCATGTTCTCATCGAACTCTCCCCTTAACAGCCCGTTAATATTGACTTTTACCAACTCATACTCCTCGCGCTCCCCCGAAGCCTGATCGCGGTCCTCAGATTGAGAGTGGGGTTGAGAGGGCCGGTCTGCG
>DASUFM010000489.1:0-12682 GCA_036274535.1 Blastocatellia bacterium | reverse complement strand
CTCGCACGAGCAGGCGGTATTTGCCCGGCGCCATATTTTTGAACTCGAACGCGTTGTCTTTGTCCACGGCGGCCTCGCCGTAGCGCAAAAGGTCGTCAGCCGCCGCCGTTTCTGCCGGGACAAGGTGAACGCGCATCCTTGAAGGCAGGCGCGACCCTCATTTTCTGAAGCGACCTTGCCGCGCAGGCTCGCCCCGCCGTCGGCGACGGTCAGGATCAAGTCCGCCATCCTGTCCCCCGATTTCAATGTCAAGCCTTTGCGCCCGGCGTCATAGCCCGCTACGCGTCTGAGTGAGGCTCTTCCCGCAGTCGCGGCCGGAGCGGTGATCGATTTGATGTATTGGTTCTCGTCAGGCAATCGCGCGAGAATGAAATAACTGTCCGGCTCGATCCTGTAAATTGTGAACTCGCCTTTGTCATTTACCGGGTCCGCATAATATTGATAAGGCCTCAAAAAAAATAATCCCCCCGCGGCGTTCGTGGAGCGACGAGCTGAAATGATCACGTCATCCAACTGAGATTTCCGGTCGCCGTCGCAGACCCTGGGCGCGGCCTCGACGATCTTCCCGGAGATCATGGCCGGCGGCGAGAGCTTCAACTCGATCCCGCTGGCGTCTCCGCCTTTGACCGTAATGCGGCGCGGAGGCGAAGTTAAGTATTCAATTTCCGTCGCGTAGCGCCTCGCGATGATCTCGTACTCGCCGTCGGTGACGCCGAGGATTGCAAAACTGTTTTGAACGTCGCCCGGGCGAATGGACGCAGTTCCGGCTTGAAAGCCCGTCGAGGCGTTGTATAGCGCAACTGAAGTCCCGGCGTTCGCCGCCATCAACGGAAGGCCTGTGATCGTTCCGCTGACCGTATATCCGCGTTCGCCGCGATAGCGTATGTCGACGCCCGTCACTTCGGCGCCGCTCGTGATCGTGATCTCCGCCGCGGCCTCGCGCGGCGCTGAAGGATGGTATGTCGGCGCATAGCCGTCATAAGCGGAGATCGAATATCCAACCAGATTGCCCTTGGTGAAGACGACGTAAGTTCCCGGCGCAAGCCCGTAGATACGATAGACCCCGCGATCGTCGGTTGAGCGCGGGCGTCCGTTGTTGATTACGATGTCCCGCATGGGATTGCCCTCGAAATCCCTGACCATTACGGCGCTGACCTGCGCGCCGATCATCGGATCGCCGGTCGAAGTCGTCACGCGGCCCGTGATCACGCCGCCCTTGACCAGAGTGAACGTGACGTGTTCGCCGGGGCGATAAGTGCGGCGGACGGTTCTTTCAGCGGCCGGGATCGGAGGATTGATGTAAACCTGACCATTAGCGACGCCAACCGAGTATTGGATCGGCGCGAGTCCCGTAAACTTGAAATTGCCGCCTCCGTCGGTTGTGACGGTCTCCGGCTGCTGATTGGGCGCCGCGCGCCGCCCTGAACCGGCCGGACTCAAATAAACCCGCACATTCGGCGCGCCAGTTCCGTCCTCGGTTATGACCCAGCCCGTGATCTCGCCAGTCTGCGCGTTGGCTGCCAGCGAGAAAAGATGAAATCAATCTTTACTGGTTCAATCTCAAAACCTGTTCTTTCACGCGCTGGCAAGGTTTCAGTTCGATTTCGTTCTTGGCGGCCGCGGCTTCGCGGCGAAGCTTTGCGCGTTCAACAGCGTCCATGGCAAGTGGGGCGATCGGGCGGGACTTGTCACCGTTCGCGTCGTTTTCCATGGCCTGCCGCGTATGCAATAGATACTTGCCGGGCGCCATGTGTTTAAACTCGAACGAGCCGTCGCCGCGGATCATCGTCTCGGCATAGCGCGTAACGTCGTCAGCCGCCGAAACTTCAGCCGGAATCAAATGAACGCGCATCCGCGAGGGTAATCTGGCCCCTTCATTCGCTGGAACGACGCTCCCTTTCAAACTTGCCGCGCCTTCGGCGAGGACCACTTCAACGCCGGACAGTCTTTCGCCTGACTTCAGGGTTATGCCGTTGCGAGCGGCGTCGATGGGCTTTTTCGCCGCGCCGGAGGACGGTTGCGTAATGGCGCGTATGTACCATCCGTCGTCGGGCAAATCCGCCGTGATCCGGAATCGTCCCGCATTCAATCCGCCCAGAGTGAATTCGCCATTCTCATTCGGCGCTCCGCCCATCACATTGTCGAAATAACCGAGCTGAAGCGCGATTGATTGTATTGATGACTGTGATTCATCTTCAGGCGTCGCGCTCAGGAGAACTTCTTCAGCCGACGCTCGATTTTTTACCTGCGCCGCGTCTTCGCAACGGCCCTGGCCTTCAGCGGAAGTTTCGATCTTCACTCGTCCGGAGATCGAAGCGGGCGGCGCGATCTTCAGCTCTAAACCGGACACGTCGGCGCCACTCACGACTACACGGCGTGGCGTCGAGCTTGCGAGATCGTTTTCCCTGGAATTCTGACGGAAAGCGGTGACCTCATATTCGCCGTCAAGCACGCCGAAAATGACGAAGCTTTTCGCTCCGCGCATCCACGTCCTATCGATCAATTGCCTGCCGGCTTCGTTCGTCAGCAGGATGCTTGCGCCTTCGCTCATCGCATCGGAGGCGGTCTCGCCGATGACCGTTCCGCTGATCATGTGGCCGCGCTCTTCACGATGGCGGATATCGGCCCCGGAGATCTCTTCGCCGCTCCGGACAGTAATTTCCGTGGCCGTAGCGCGCGGAGACGATGGATGCCACGTCATAGCCTCGCGTCCGGCGTAACCGCCATAAAAGCCGCCCTGATCGTTTGAAGCGCCAATGACATACCCCCCCGGCTCCAAGCCGTACAGGCGATAGACGCCACGATCATCCGTCAACTTTCCATTCGTCATGTGAAGGCCGCCCGAATATTTTTGTCCGCCTTCCAGTTCACGGACTTTAACGGCGAATACGCGAACCCCGACCATAGGCTCGCCATACTGGTCGGTGACGCGCCCGGTGATCACTCCGCCTTTGATCAGGTTGATCGTGACGTTGTCTCCCGGACGATAATAATCGCGTTCGGAATCAGCGCGGGCGAAGACATATCCCGGAACGTTTATGGAAATCCTGTAAGAACCGGGGGCGAGCCCGGTCACCCTGAAATTTCCTTCGTCATCGGCGGCCGAATTTTGAGCGCCGCGATTGTTCTTGACACCGGCTTTGATAACGAAGAACGGCGCGCCTGCGATGGGCCTTCCCGCATCATCGACGACGCGGCCGGTAATTGCGCCGTAGCGGTTCGCCGTGTTAGCCGCCGCCGGACTCTCCTTCGCCGCGGTTTGCGCGACGCCACGAACCGGCGCCATGCAGAGAAAAATCAGCGCCAACGCTTTCATAATTCTCATCGCTGATTCTCCTCATTGTCTGGTTGATTATTCGGCCGATTTATCCTGTTCAGGTCGATCGAGATTTTGACCGGAGTGTCGTCGTTTTCTCTGACAGTGACACGCTGCTTTAATATCATGCGCGCCTGCCGGCCTCCACCCGCGATCGGCGTTGAGAGACCAATGGACAGATCATATTCGCCGGGCGACAACCGCTCGATCACGAAGCGGCCCTTCTCATCAACGACAGCATGTCCACTTCCCCAATCATACGATACAGGCGTCCTGGCCTCCGAATTCGCTTCGCCGGCGGAGGCCGGCCGCGAGGCGCTAACTACCAATTGCCAGTCGTCCGGCAGCGGGCCTCCGGCGATCTGAAACTGACCGCGGAGCCGGCTCATCACTCGATAAATCACTATGCGAACGCCGGTGACTCTTTCGCCCGGTTTCACCTCGATCGCATCTTTGATTTCAACGCCGTCACGCTCTATTCGCTTGATTCTCAGATCGCCGGGAGCGCCAAACAACCAGAAACTGACGCGGCCCGGCTGAAGCCCTTTGATGACAAAGCCGCCATCCGCTTTGGCTTTGACAGGCGAGCCGCCCCACCGAACCCGGGAACCGCCATTCGCGTCGCTCAGCGGTGTGACGGATGGAAAGATATTTATTGATTGGAACTGATTTCCGGCCGCGGCGCCGGCTCCCTCAATGACCACGAAACCGCTGACGCTCGCGCCTGTAAAGGCCTTCACTTCGACGCCACTTACATTGTCGTTCGTGACTTCAAACTCCGCCGCCTCGCTCGTATATTCCCCTTCGCCGATACCGTTCGTCACCATGGCCTGGTAAGGTCCCGGCGGCAGTCCGTAGATCTTGAAATTGCCCTGGCCGTCAGCCATGGCGCCCGTCGAATAACCTGGGCCGGATGCGTCTGCCACGTATTTCGTCCCGCACATAACATAGACTCCCGGAACCGGTTTGCCTGTCTCTCTATCAACGACGCGGCCCGCGGCCTCATAGGTTTTAATGGCGCTCCCGAGCCTGATGTCGACGTCAGTGACCTCGCTCCCTTCCTTGATCTCGATGATCGCGGCCTGTTTTTCGTCGGTCGTGTCGGGATGATATGTGAGCGCGTATTTTCCAATACCGCTTTGAAATGGATCGCTGCCCGCGCTGATAGCGTAACGTCCCGGCGGCAGCCCGTAGATGCGATAAACGCCACGGTCGTCCGTCACTAACATTTCATACATAAGATCGCCTGAGTATTCCTGCTTCCGCTCCTTTTCATCCAGCCTGTAAAGCTGCACGCGGCGCGCAATGAGCGGCGCGCCCTCGCCATCTATTACTTTGCCGGTTATGACGCCGCCCCGGATCAGCGCGAAATCTATCTTCTCTCGCGCTTCGCCTTGATCTAGAGTCACCGTCCGGCCACTCGCGGGATTAACGGAATTGTTGGTGGCAACGAAAGCTCTCAACATTGCGCGAACGAAGTAACGCCCCGCGGCCAGGCCGCCGACCAGATAACGACCTTCACCGTCAGTCCGCGTTTTGGCCTTAAAAGGAATGGGAGGTTCCGCCCCGCTCGAGTCGGGGCTAACACCTATCTCCTCGACGGTAACCACCGCATTTACAGCCGGTTTTCCGCCGATCGTCACGCGCCCGCCGACCGAAGCCGTGCGAGGCCGATTGTCGCGCTGTGGCGTCTGAGCGCCGGCGGATTGGTTGGCCGCAATCAGAAACATTATCGGGAGGATTGAAAAGAGATTTAACGGGCGAAGTCTCATAGCGTCCCTCCTCGGAAAACCAGTTCGTAGTCCCGCCTTCAGGCGGAATCCTCAGGCGCCGATCAGTTCCGTGAATCCAAACTATTCCGCCTGAAGGCGGGACTACGAACTTTTCGATGAAATCAATCTTTACGGTTTCAATCTCAAAACATGTTCTTTCACGCGCTCACAAGGTTTCAGTTCGATTTCGTTTTTCGCGGCTGAGGCGTCGCGGCGAAGTTTCACGCGTTCAGCCGTGTCCAGGACGATCGGGCGAGCCTGATCGTCGTCAACTTCTTTTTCCGTGACCTGCCGCGTATGCAATAGATACTTGCCGGGCGCCATGTGTTTAAACTCGAACGAGCCGTCGCCGCGGACCGGCGATTCGGCGTGACGGAGCAGGTCGTCAGCGGCGGCCGCCTCAGCCGGAATCAGGTGGGCGCGAAGCCGCTTCGGCAATTGCGCGCCTTCACTTGCTGGAACGACACGGCCGCTCAGGCTTGCCGCGCCCTGGGCGATTATGATTTCGATTCCGGATTTTTTTTCGCCCTGTTTGAGCATGACGCCGGCGCGAGAAACGTTCATCAGTTTCGGCGTCGCGGACTGCGTGATCGCGCGGACGTACCAGTTTTCATCGGGAAGATCCGTATTGATCCAGTAGTGACCCGCTTCCAGGCTTTTCACAGTGAAGTTTCCGTCCTTTTCAGGCGCGGCGCTCCCTGAAGATGCGCCTGGCGTCTGCTGAAAAAGCCCGAGGGCGAGAAGACCGGGCGACGGATCGTCGCGCTTCAGTTCGATGAGGGTCTCTTCGACTTTGAACTGATCAGCGGTTTTGCACTCCTCTTTCGGCGCCTCGACGACGACACGGCCCGAGATGGAGCCGAGTTTCATCAGTTTCAATTCGACGCCGTTGACGTCGGCGCCTTTGACCGCGACGCGCCTTGGCGCCGAAGCGGCGAAATCCAGAGTCTCGCTGAATCGCATCGCCACCAGTTCATATTCACCGTCCTCCACGCCGCGTAATGAAAAGTTCTGGCCGTTGATCAAAGTTGTCATTTCCAGGAGTTGTTTGTCGGCGCCGAGGAGCATCACGGTCACAGTGTTGATCAGACCTTCGCTCTGCGTCTCTCCGGAAACCGTTCCGCTGATTGCGCGTCCCCGGCCTCCACGAGCGCGAATATCCACGCCCGACACCTCCTCGGCGCCGCGCAGATTGATTTCGACCGCCGCGCCCCGGGGCGACGAGGGGTGATAGCTCGGAGGCTCACTGCTTATACGCCCCAGTCCGGGCAGCATCGAGGTTGAGCCGGTGACGCCGACCACGTAGGCGCCTGGTTCGAGGCCGTAGATGCGATAGACGCCGCGGTCGTCCGTCATTCGTGATGAATTCATTTCATTCATCTCCCTGACGCTCCTGTTCGGCTGGCCTTCGGAATCGCGCACGCGATCGGCCGAGACCCTGACGCCGACCATGGGTTCGCCGAACTCGTCGGTCACGCGGCCTGTGATCACGCCGCCTCTGGACATCCGGATTATCGCGTTCTCGCCGATGCGATATTTACGCGACTGGCCCTGAACGGAAACGTAGCCCGGCGACCTCGCCAGAAGCGAATAAACGCCGCTCGACAATCCCGTCACTTTGAAATTCCCGTCCGCGTCGCAGTTGGTCATTTGCGTCGCGCCAGCGAGTCGCGATCTCCCGACGCTTACGGCTGACACCTGCGCGCCGCTCATCGGCTGGCCGTCGTCCGCGACGACCCGCCCTGAAATCGCGCCTTCGCGCTGTGGTTTCGTCTCCTGCGCAAACGCCGATATGGATAGAAAAACAGCGAGTGGTATGGCTAATAGTTTCATTGGGTCTTCCAGGAAAATCGATCCTATTAGGTCCCATAGGACCTATTTGGGCCACGTTTTACTTTTTACCGAGGATTATCCGAACGCCGGTGATATCTTCGCGCCCGGTCACTACGATCCCATCGCTGATCTCGGCCCCGCCGCGTTCGATCCGCAAAAGTTGTAGCCCGCCCCCGCTCGTCCCGTAAGCATGGAGAGCTACCTTGCCGGGTCGAACGCCTTTGAGGACGAAACCGCCGTCGCTCCCAATTCGAGAGATGACGGGCGACATCGCGGACATAACCGTGTTTTCATTTACTTCATTCGGCGGAGGCGGCTGGGGTTGCGCAATGACCATCATCTGCGCCAGGCTCGCTTTCCCCGAAGGATCGGCGTCTTCGACCACGGCGACGCCGCTGATCGTCGCGCCGCGCTTGGCTCTGATCTCGATGCCAGACACGTCAGCGCCCTGGATCTCGAACTTTACTCCATCGCTGTAATGTCCGCCGCCGCCGGTCAGGGCCGCCATGTAGTCGGCAAGGCTCAACTGGTACTGCCCCGGGGCGAGTCCGATAAGTCGAAAATTACCCTGCTCATCGGTTTTGGTATTTCCGCCGAATCCTCCGAAATCGAAACTGCTCGCCGCGCCATCGTCAGAGCTTTTGGTTTTGAGACACATCAAGTTGGAGCCGGCGATCGGCTTGCCTGTCTCGTCATCAACGACGCGCCCTGACGCTTCGTAGGTCCGATTTGCGGCGCCCAGCCTGATATCAACCCCGGTGACTTCGCCTCCGGCTTCTACCTCTATTATCTTCGCCTGATTTTCGTCAGCGGCATCGGGATGCCAGGCGCGTGGATACGCGCCTCCGGCTCCGGTCAAAATGGATATGCCCCTGTTTGAATCCCCTCCGGAGCTGATCAGATAACGCCCCGCGCGCAGCCCGTAGATGCGATAAACGCCGCGATCATCGGTTAGAAACATATCGAAATTCATCAGCATGTCCGCCATGTTTTGAAGACTGCGGGCGTCCTGCCTCCGTCCCTGCTCGTCCACCACCTGTAATGAGATGATACTGGCGATCGACGGACGGCCGTCGGCGTCGGTCACGCGCCCGGTGATGACGCCGCCGCGCACGAGCGTGAAATCCACGCCCTCGCGCGATTCGCCTTCATTGAGCGAGAACGATTCGATCAGCGTTTCGTTCTGCGAGCGCTTCTCTCTGACACAGCCTTTCAGCATCGCCTGCGCCTGGTATTTGCCCTCAGGAAGATTGGTCAGGCGGTAACGCCCCTCGGCGTCGGTCAGGACGGCGTAATCCTCTCCGGCGTTCAATCCCGGCGCCACCATGGAGATATCCTGGCTCCCGAGACCTGACCTGTCCTTGATCTCCGTGATGACGATTTTGGCGTTGGCCGCGGCTTTGCCGCCAATGGTCACGCGCCCGCTGATCGAAGCCGTGCGCGGGCGATTGTCGACCTGCGGCGTTTGCGAATTGGCGACGGAAAAGGCGCTGAGAAAAGCTGTTGAGAAGAGAATCGAAAATCGGGCGCCTCGAAACATATCCACCTCCTTATGGGCTCCTTATGGGCTCCTTATGGGCTCCTTGAGGGTTGCCGAGAAGCGGACGATTCGCGCCCGCTGCATCGCTAAATGTGTTATGACAGAACAGGCTGCGTTTGAAGCTTCAGTGATCACAGGCATTTTACGAGCGGCGCCCGCACGCCGCAAGAGTCGGAAGATCAACCACGAAGACACGAAGAACACGAAGAACGAGCAGGAAAAATCTTCGCGCTCTTCGTGTCTTCGTGGTTGATCTTCATTCCTTCAACTGTGTAATCGCTCTTACAAAGAGCGGATATAGCCTCTTGACGCTTCTCGATGGGGTCAATAAAATCTCTTACTTCTGATTACACAGATCGCATCCCTTGAATCAGACATATCCAACTTTGCGACCCCTTCGGAGGCTGACTTGATTGAAGTTGAGCATCTTGTAAAAAGCTACGGACAGGCTCGCGCCGTCAATGACATTTCATTTAAGGTTGAAAAAGGCGAAATCCTGGGCTTCCTCGGCCCTAACGGCGCGGGTAAAACCACAACAATGCGAATCCTGACCGGCTATCTGCCGGCCACGGGAGGAACGGCGCGGATCGCGGGCTTCGATGTGTTCGAACAGTCGATGGAGGTCCGCAAGCGGATCGGCTATCTGCCCGAAACTCCGCCGCTCTATCCGGACATGACCATCAGCGCCTATCTGACATTCGTGTCGCAGATCAAAGGCGTTCCGGCGGCCGAGATTCCGAACCGCGTCACCGAGTCGATGAGAATGACGAACCTGATCGAGCGCCAGGACGAATTGATCAAGCGCTTGTCGCGCGGATTCAAGCAGCGCGTCGGCATCGCGCAGGCCATCGTCCACAACCCGGACGTGATCATCCTCGACGAACCGACCGTCGGACTCGACCCGAATCAGATCAAGGAAGTGCGCAGCCTGATCAAAAATCTGGCCGGGCAGCACACGATCATCCTCTCGACCCACATCCTGCCCGAGGTCGAGATGACCTGCGACCGCGTGGTCATCATCAACAAGGGCCGCATCGCCGCCATCGACACGACCCAGAACCTGACCTCTCAACTCAAAGGAGGCGAGCGCGTTCGCATTCAGGTCAAAGGGTCCGCCGAGAGCCTGCGCGACTCGATATCCGCGATCAAAGGCGTCAAGAGCGTCGAGGTCGAATCGGGCGCGGACAGCCTGGCCACCGCCGAGATCGAAAGCGAGCGCGGCGCGGATCTGCGCCCGCAGATCGCTTCGCAGGTCGTCAAAAAGGGATTCGACCTGCTGGAAATGCGGGCCATCAATCTCAGCCTCGAAGACATCTTCATGCAACTGACCACTGAAGAGCAGTCTGAAGGAAAAACTTCGGCGACGGCTGAAAAACAAGCCGAAAAAGAAGTGGCTGAAGTGGCCGCGTCTTAGGGCTTATAAGCCCCACAGGCCCTACGGTATCTCAGGGAGAGTTTATGAGAGGAATTATTGCAATCTACCGCCGCGAACTCAGCGGCTATTTCGTTTCGCCGATCGCCTACGTCGTGATCGGTTTTTTCCTGGCGGCGACGGGGCTGGTCTTCTCGCTGATCCTGAACTTCTGGATGTCCCAGTCAATGAGGATGATGATGCAGGCGCAGCAGATGGGCATGCCGCCGGAGGTCGACGTGCCGTCGAATGTCATCCGCAACTTCGTCAGTTTCATCGGCACCTACGTGATGCCGCTGTTGATGCCGATGATGACCATGGGAGTTTACTCCGAAGAGCGTAAGCGCGGCACGATGGAGATGCTTATGACTTCGCCGCTCACCGAGTTGCAGATCGTGATCGGCAAGTTCTCCGCCTCGCTGACATTCTTCGCGTTGATGCTGGCGCCGACGCTGATCTACTACCTGCTGGTGGGTCCGTACAGCGAGCCGGGCCTGCCGTGGCGCATCGTCGGAGCGGGCTACCTGGGGCTGTTCCTGCTCGGCGCGGTGCTGATCGCGCTGGGATCGTTCATTTCGTCGCTGACCGAGAACCAGATCGTCGCGGGCGTGGTGACGTTCATCCTTTTCCTGCTGCTGTTGTTCCTGGACCTGGGGATGCGTGATTCGACCTCGGCGGCGGCCGACGTCTTCAAATATCTTTCGATCCTCCAGCATCACGAGACTTTCGCGCAGGGCGTGATCGACACCTCGTCCGTCATCTTCTACATCTCCGCCGCGGCTGTCGGAATCTTCCTGACGCTGCGCAACCTGGACTCCATGCGCTGGAGAAGAGCATAACAAGGAGTGGGTGTAGAGACGCAAAATTTTGCGTCTCTACCTGAAAAATATATGAAAATCGATCGGCAGGAAATCTACCGGCTGGCCGGATTCGTCGGCGTGGCGATGGCTTTGGCTGGTCTCTTTCGATACCTCATACAAGACGTCTGGGTCGGCGAGGGCTTCATGGGCAAGCTCACTCCGGCGATGGTCATCATCGGACTGGTTCTGGTCGCGGTCTCGATCGTGTTCAACTTCGGGGAAATCGTCGGGGTCTTCCGCAGGCGGCAGGGCAAGCTCGGCGCGAACACCGTCATTCTGTCGGTTGGCGTGCTGGCGCTGGTGGCAGTGGCCAACTTCCTGGGCTATCGCCACCACAAACGCATCGACCTGACGACTGAAGGCCTCTACTCGATCTCCGATCAGACCAGGAAGGTGGTCGCCAACCTTCCCAAAGATGTGAAAGTGATTTACTTCAGCGATAAGGATAATCAGCAATTTTCCGACCTCATGCTGGAATACAAGTACGCCGGAGGCCGCATCAGCTACGAACGCGTCGACCCGCAACAGCGTCCGGAGGTGGTGCGGAAATACAAGCCAAAGCGGGAGGGCGACATCGCAGTCGCCGCCGGCGACCGCACCGAGATCATCAGCGGCGCGACAGAGCAGGCCATCACCAACGCCATCCTGAAAGTCACCCGCGACACCGTCAAAACCGTCTGCTTCGTCGAAGGGCATGGCGAGAAGTCGCTTTCCGACACACAGGCCGGGAGCGGCTATTCGACAGTCGACCAGCGGCTCAAGGATGAGAATTTCCAGCTCAAAACCGTGCTCCTGGCCAGAGAGCAGCAGGTCCCAGCGGAATGCGCCGCGCTGGTCGTCGCCGGTCCCAAGCATTCCTTCACTCCGCCGGAAACCGCGATGATCGGCAAATATCTGGACGGCGGCGGCAAGGCGATGCTGATGCTGGATCCGGAAACCGACCCGCAACTCGGCGACGTGCTCAAGAGCTGGGGCATCGAGGCGTCTGACAATACAGCGCTCGACGCCACCGGCAGAGGTCAGTTGGTCGGCGCGGGTCCTGAAGCCCCACTCGTCGTGGACTACGGCAGCCACTCAATCACTAAAGACTTTACGCGTACAATGACCATCTTCCCGATGGCGCGCGCCATCAAGGTCAATAACAGCGCGGGCGCCAGCGTTTCTCCACTGCTGAGCACCTCCGAAGCGAGCTTCGCTAAGGAAAAGATTACGCCAGGCGTGGAGATCCAATACGATCCGGCGAAGGACCAGAAAGGCCCGCTCACGCTCGGCGCGGCGGCCACCAGGAGCGTGAACGGCAAAGAGGCGCGCCTGGTCGTCATCGGCGATTCCGACTTCGCCACGAACGGCGCCTTCAAGTTCCAATCGAACGGCGATCTGTTTTTGAATTCAGTTAACTGGCTGGCGGAAGAGGAGGACCTGATCTCTATCCGCCCGAAGAGTGTCACTAACCGTTCGGTGACGATGAGCGCAAGCCAACAGCGCACATTCCTGTTGCTGAGCGCGTTGCTCATGCCGCTGGCCGTCATCGGCTCCGGCGTCTATATCTGGTGGAAACGAAGATGAAATAATGGTTGGTGGTTGGTGGTTGATTATGTCCTATAGTTTTGCCAACCACCAACCACCAACCACCAACCACTGAATAATTATGAAACGAAGCACTCTGATCATTCTTTTGATTGCGGCGGTCGCCATCGCAGGCGTTTATTTCTTTGAGACCAGATCGGGCGATTCGAGTGAGGGGGCGACTGAAACAAAGCCTGCGGCCTTCAAATTCAAACGTGAAGACATCACCAACATTACGCTCGCCCGCAAGGACCAGACGATCGCCCTCGAAAATCAGAACAACAAGTGGGTGATCACCGAGCCGGTCAAGGCCGCGGCCGACGAGGGCGTGGTTAATTCCCTGGTCGGCGATCTGGTCAGCGCCCGCATCCAGCGCGAGTTCCC
>DASUFM010000488.1:0-3556 GCA_036274535.1 Blastocatellia bacterium | reverse complement strand
TTGAAGTTCATAGATCGCGTTTTTTCCCGTTCGTGGCTTGGTTTGTGGAACACTCTTCAATTGAAGGTTCTGTTCTACAATCTTTGCCACGCAGGCATGATTTCTGAGTAGTCAACCCAAGACTGGGATTAACTTAATCCCAGTCGGCTAAAGCCGGGACTCTGAACACTCTCCTATGATGAGTAAATGAAATACCAAAACACTTAGTTTACAACTCTAAACGACTTCGTTTCCGAGGCGCGTGGAGGCCATATGACTTTATCCTCACTGCGAATTTGTCTCGGTATTTTTCTGCTGGTTGAAATTCAATCGCCCGTATGGGCTGCCGCCGGCCGCATCGAGAGTGGCGAGTCAGCCATGTTCTCATTGAGGATCCCCGTCCGAGTCTCGCAGGATCCCCCGCCTGGAACCATTTCCACGCTTGAAACCCGCCCTGCCGCTCAGCAGGAAACTACGTTGCTTCTGAGGGCGAGAGACGAGAATGGCGCGCCTGTCGTTTCGGCAAAGGTCTATCTATATGCGGCTGATACGGCCAACGCGGCCGATGCGGCCGATGCCGCCAATTTTGCCAATTTTAGAGGATGGCGCCAGGTCGCCGTGTCGGAAACCGATTTCGCGGGCAGAGTCACAATGATCGGCATGGCTCCAGGCGTTTATCAGATTCGCGTCGAGAAGCAGGGGTTTTACGCCGTCAAGCTGGAGCGGGTGGAGATAGGAAAGGCCGAGAACCTGGAGATCCGTCTGGAGCATGAACAGGAGATTCGAGACTCCGTCGATGTGTCGAGCGCGCCGCCGGCCATCGATCAGACGAGAACAGTCGCGAGCGACGAGATAGGCGCCCGCGAAATCGTCAACCTTCCTTACCCTAGGAGACGCGATTTCAAGAACATGGTGGTGTACCTTCCCAGAGTACACCAGGATGTTACGGGTCAGCTTCATCTCAATGGTTCGGCGTCTTATCAGGTTTTTTACGCTCTCGACGGATTCAATATCACGCATCCCGCGTCGGGCTTGTTGGAATTGAAAGTCAGCCCGGACGCGTTGCGCAAGATAGAGATTCAGAGCAGTCGATTTTCAGCCGAATATGGCAAGGCTTCAGGTGGCGTGTTGAATTTGACGACCGGAATGGGTGATGACCGGTATCGGGTCGCGGCGACCGATTTCGCTCCTTCGGCTCAATTCATCAACGGCATTCATCTGGACAGTTGGACTCCGCGATTGATGTTCTCAGGGCCGATTCGGAAAGGGCGCGCGTGGTTTTATTCCGCCGCGGACGCTGATTTGTCGAAAGATATTCGCAAAGGTCTTCCAGATGGCGCCGATACGAACCTGTCATGGCGTCTGGGCGAACTCGCCAAGGGACAGATCAACCTCTCTCCGACTCATCTTGTGAACATGGGGATTATCCTTAACCGTTTTCACAATGAGTATGCGGGCCTATCCAGCGTCATACCTCAAGGGAGCGCGCCCGAACTGAGACAGGACGCCTATCTATTCACGCTGAAGGATCAAATCTTTCGCGCCAATGGACTGAGCTTTGAGACCGGATTCGCGGCAAGCAGGTTCGACGCCGACACCCTGCCGCACGGCGACATGATTTATCAGCTCGTTCCGGGAGCGGTGAGAGGCAGCTTTTTTAAGAGGTCTGAAGCGACCTCCAAGCGTTATCAGGGACTCGTAAACATAACGCTTTCACCGTCTGAGTGGCGCGGACGGCATGAAATCAAGTTTGGCGCCGATATCAATCACGTCGAATATGGGCGCCTCCTGGACCGCAGGCCGATTCAGGTTTTGCGCGCGGACGACAGCATTTCCCGGATAATTACCTTCGACAGTAGCCGGCAGGCCCGCCGTGACAATTTTGAAGTCGGCGCTTACGTGCAGGATCGGTGGGCTGTCTCGCCGCGGCTGCTGGTTGAAGCCGGCATGAGGTTTGATCGCGACAGCCTCGTCAAGCGGGTTCTGCCGGCCCCGCGCCTGGCGGGCAGCGCATTACTGACGAACGACGGCGAGACGAGGCTGGCCATTGGGATGGGCGTTTTTTACGACGCCTCGAATCTGGACATCGTGACGCGCACGTTGGAGGGACGCCGTGTGGAGCAATTCTTTGGGCGTGGCGGCATTGCGCCGCTGGCCAACAGATCCGTCGAAACGGCCTTCACCTTGAATAACCGGCGCCTGGAAGCGCCGCGCTACCTCGGCTGGAGCGTGGAATTTGAAAGAAAACTGCCCGCGAATGTTTATTTCCGCGCGGAATATCTTGGAAGGCATGGAGTAAACGGCTATGCCTTTGATTTGCAGGGGGGAACGCAACCGGGCCAGGTCATGACTATTCTGGATCTGCGTAACACGCGGAGCGATCGCTACGACGCCTTCAGCCTGACGGCCCGGAGGGCCTTCAGGGATAATTATCTGTTCTTCGCTTCCTACACTCGTTCTTCCGCGCGGACGAACGCCGTTCTCGATTTCAGCCTCGACACGCCGCTCTTCAGCCCGCAGCAGGGAGGGCCGTTCGATTGGGACGCGCCGAATCGCCTGATTTCATGGGGCTGGGCGCCGATGCCGTTTGTGAAGAAAATCGACCTGGCCTATTCGGTGGAATGGCGAAGCGGCTATCCATTCAGCGTCATCGATCAGGATCGACGCCTGGTCGATGATCCTAATTCCAACCGCTTTCCCGCCTATTTTTCCCTCAATGTGCATGTCGAGCGCAGGTTTCGATTGCTGAAATTCAATCTGGCCCTGCGCGCAGGATTCAACAATATAACGAACAGACAAAACGCCACGGTGGTGGACAATAATATCAACTCAGGGCAATTTCTCCTTTTCAGTGGCATTCAAGGGCGCCAGTTTACCGCGCGTGTCCGGTTTCTGGGCCGGAAATGATAAACAGTGCGCAGTGGATGGGGGCAGTGGGCAGTTCAACTGCCCACTGCCCCCATCCATGCGCACATAATAAGCTGATGGAAGTTTGTATCCTGCATCCCCCGAAGCGAGAGCCTGTTCCGGTCATCGCCAGCCTGCCGCATTCCGGCTTATACGTTCCGCCGGAGGTCAATCGGCTGTTTACAGAGGGCCATCGGCGGTGGTTACGGAACACTGACTGGCATTTGCCGAAATTGTACAGTTTTCTTCCCGACCTCGGCGTGACCATGCTGGAAGCGACGCATAGTCGTTATGTAGTCGATCTGAATCGTGATCCTTCCGGAGAATTGTACGGGAAATTTACGCGAGCCCTGATTGCGGAGGCTACGGCTGACGGAGCGCCGATATACGTCCACCCCCCGGATTCGAGCGAGTTGGCTGGTCGAGTGAGCGCGTATCATGCGCCATATCACACCGCGCTTCGCGGAATCCTGGCGGACACTGCGCATCGGTTTGGGCGCGCTGTTTTATTGGACCTGCACAGCTTTATGGGGCCTATCCACAATGACGTCTGCATTGGTGATCGTTGGGGGAATTCCTGGTCCGCTGATGTGAGCGACGCCTTCCACGACGCGCTCGGCGCCGAAGGGTTCGACGTGGTTCGGAATGCGCCGTTTGCCGGCGGTTACAT
>DASUFM010000487.1:0-3005 GCA_036274535.1 Blastocatellia bacterium | reverse complement strand
ACTGTTGAAGAACGCGCCGCCGGACTCACGGGTGACGCCCAGTGTACGGCTCAAATGACTCAGGACAATCCCCCAGCCGAGAGTCGCTGATTCAAATACATAAAGACAGCCGAAAGCCTGCGGCAGCGTATTGAGAGCGGGTAATATTTTGCATCGAGGCAGCAACAGCGTGTCCTCAATACCGAGCGAATGCAGGTCCCGCATCAATAACGGCATCTTCTTCCGCGACTTGAAATCGAATTTGACCGCGCTCCAGTCAAAAGCGGCTTCGAGCGCTTCTTCTACCGGCTCGTAGAAGCCCAGAAATTTTCCGAGCAGGAGGCGGTAATCGTCATGCGTGCGCACGCTGTGAAAAAGATCGAGCCTTTTTCCCAGGGCTTCGCGGCGCCAGAGGGTCTTCTGTTTCAATCTGGTCAGGATCATATGACTCCTTCACAGTAATCGAGAGCGCCGCAGCAACCTGTATGCCAGCAAGTTCGATTTCGCGAGCCTTTACGCAGGCGCCTTGCGTATGTGACAGCCTGACGATCTTTGACCGGCGCCGGCGGGTGAGAAGGCGCCAGTGATGACAAGTTTGGCTGTGTTCTACTACTCGCGCGCTGAATTGGCTGCGACACTGACGCCCTTGTAGCGTATCGCCACATCGTTATGTGGCGATACGCTACATAACTCCCCCGATTCCGCGACTTATAAGTAATAAATTGGATTGGAAAGGAATTTCACTTGCTCGCATTTAGTTGTTTTATTACAGTTCAAAGGCAGTTCTTAGCGCGCATTGAACGCAAACATCGCGCTTTCGTTCAGAACACTATCCTGACGTATATTTTCAGTTGTCATTATCCCCCACTCGGTATTGTAGCTGAACTCAGTGCCCCTTCTCCCTGTTCAGACAAGAAGCCATGCGCCAGCCGTGTCTGGCGCGTATGCCCCTATGTATTTTGGGGCATCATATTTATTAGGCGAATCAGGTGTCACCTCATGGAAAGGAGCGTTTAATGAAGCACTCAACTCAGAAAATAGCGAATAGCGAGATGTGGTTGCGCCTGCTGGAGAAGTTACCTGCCGCAGTTTACATGTGCGATGCGCAAGGCTTAATTACATTTTTTAACCAGCGCGCGGTCGAGGTATGGGGGCGAGCGCCGAAACTGAATGACGCCGAGGAACGATTCTGCGGATCGTTCAGGCTTTACTCGGCCGACGGAACGTCGATGCGCCGCGATCAATGCTGGATGGCGCTGGCGATTGAGAATGAGGAGGAGTACAGCGGCCGTGAAGTCGTGATCGAGCGCCCGGACGGTTCCAGGAGCGTCGTCCTGTCGCAGGTCAGGCCGATGCATGATGAGACGGGGAAACTGATTGGAGCGGTGAATCTGATGGTGGACATCACCGAGCGCAAGCGAGCGGAGCAGGCGCTGATTGAAAGCGAGCGGCGCCTCCGCCGGACGATAGACGCGCTCCCGGCGGCGATTTACATAACCGACGCCGAAGGCCGGCTCACGAACTTCAATCAGGCCGCGGTCGAATTTTCGGGGCGCGAGCCGGAACTGGGAGCCGACCGCTGGTGCGTAAGCTGGAAACTCTATCATCCTGACGGCTCCCCTATGCCGCACGACGAATGTCCGATGGCCATCGCGCTCAAAGAGGGCCGAACCGTTCGCGGATCCGAGGCGATCGCCGAACGGCCCGACGGCAAGCGCATCTGGTTCGAGCCTTATCCGGCGCCGATATTAGACAGCGAAAACAGAGTCGTCGGCGGGGTCAACATGCTCATCGACGTTACCGAGCGGAAACAAGCCGAAGCGGCGGCGGCTCAAATGGCGGCTATCGTTGAATCCTCGGACGACGCCATCATCAGTAAGGATTTGAACGGAAATATCATGAGCTGGAACCACGGCGCGGAAAAGCTGTTCGGCTACACGGCGGCGGAAGCCATCGGAAAATCTGTCAAGATACTCATTCCGCCGGATCGATCGGACGAAGAACCACAAATCCTCGAACGCATCAGGCGCGGCGAGGCGGTCGATCACTTTGAAACCACCCGCACCCGCAAAGACGGTCATGAGATAGACGTTTCGCTCTCAATCTCGCCGATTCGAGACAAGACTGGAAAAATCATCAGGGTGTCGAAAATCGCCCGCGACATCAGCGAACGCAAGCGCATCGAAGCTGAAAGGGAAGAGATGCTGCTCAAGGAATCGGCGGCGCGCGCCGAGGCGGAGGCCGCGAACCGCAGCAAGGATGAATTCCTCGCCATCGTCTCGCACGAATTGCGCTCGCCTTTGAACGCGATCCTCGGCTATAACCGCATCCTGCGCGAGAAACTTCAGGATGAAGAGCAGTTGAAACAGTCCTGCGACATCATCGAACGCAATGCCAGGGCGCAATTGCAATTGATTGAAGACCTGCTCGACACCGCTCGCATAGTCAGCGGCAAACTGAAGCTTGACCTTCGCAGGCTCGACATCATGCCGGCGCTTGCCGACGCGGCCGACATCGTGCGTCTGGCCGCCGAGGCCAAAGGCGTTCAATTGCGGATTGCGGATTGCGGATTACGGATTGCGGGCTCACAGTCGCCGAATAACCGGATGGAGTCGCCGAGGCCATTTGAGAGTGGAAATCAAGGCCAGGCGGCAGGGGAAAATCAATCCGCAATCATCCACAGGCAGGGGCCGAAATCCGCAATTGTAATGGGTGACGCCGCCCGGTTACAGCAGATCGTCTGGAACCTGCTCTCGAACGCGATAAAGTTCACACCCGCTGGCGGGAGTGTGGAACTGCGAGCCGAACTCACCGAAGAGAATATAAGAATCATCGTCAGCGACACTGGCCAGGGAATTCAGCCCGAATTCCTGCCTTATATCTTCGACCGATTCCGGCAGCGCGATTCGTCGAGTTCGCAGCGCTGCGGCGGCCTGGGGCTGGGCCTTTCGCTGGCGCAGCATCTGGCCGGACTTCATGGCGGTAAGATAGAGGCGGCGAGCGAGGGCGCCGGGCGCGGCGCGACG
>DASUFM010000486.1:0-12822 GCA_036274535.1 Blastocatellia bacterium | reverse complement strand
TTTGGAAATGTAACGTTGAATCTGCGGCGGAGTGCATTTGCAATGGCGCGTCGGGTCGTTGAAATGGCCGCATGGGCAGGGGTTCATGGCCGCGACGAGCATGAAACTCGCCGGGAAGGTTAAAGACATCGCGGCGCGGCTGATCGTGACCTTCTGATCTTCGAGCGGCTGGCGCAGAACTTCCAGGACATTCCGCTCAAATTCGGGAAGTTCATCGAGGAAGAGCACGCCATGATGCGCCAGGCTGACTTCGCCAGGTCTGGGGATCGAGCCTCCCCCGATTAATCCGGCGTCGCTGATAGTGTGGTGTGGAGAACGAAACGGGCGGGTGGTGAGCAACCCGCGCGCGTCGGTGAAACCGGCCACGCTGTGAATTTTGGTCGTTTCCAGCGCCTCTTCGAATGTGATCGAAGGCAGTATCGAAGGGATCCGCTTGGCGAGCATGGTCTTGCCAGAGCCGGGCGGGCCGATCATCAGCAGGTTGTGTCCGCCGGCCGTGGCGATCTCAATGGCCCGTTTGGCGCTCATCTGGCCGCGCACCTCGCGGAAATCTACCGGATATTGATCGGCGGCGCTGAAAGTCTCTTCCAGATCGATTCGCATCGCCGGAGGCGGCGGATCGGAATTGAGGAGCGTGATGACCTCGCGCAGGTCCTTGACGGGATAGACATTCAAACCGCCGGCGACCGCGGCCTCCCGCGCGTTCTCCGATGGCAGCAGCAACCGCTTCAATCCCCGGCGCTTCGCGGCCACGGCTATGGAGAGCGCCCCCCGCACCGGCCGCACGCGCCCGTCCAGCGCCAGCTCGCCGATCAACAGAACGTCATCCAGATTGTCGCATTGCAAATCCCCGTTCGCGCCGAGAATGCCCACGGCGATCGGCAGGTCGAAGGCAGAGCCTCCTTTTTTCACGTCGGCTGGCGCGAGGTTGATGGTCGTCTTTTGAATGGGAAAGAAGAAGCCGCAGTTGGTAATCGCCGCTCTGATCCGTTCGCGGCTTTCGCGCACGGCCATATCAGGCAGCCCGACCACGGTAACATAAGTCTCGCCCTGTGAGTCCGGCGCGCGCGGAGTCAGATCGACTTCGACTTCGACTAATTCGGCGTCAATGCCATATACGGCCGCGCTGAGCGTTTTAAAAAGCACACTGCACCTCCATGTGTAGCTAATTTGGGTGTAGCTAATTTGGAAAAAACACGCTTGCGGCCGCGCAGAGGATGGCACAACTGAAAATCCTCTACAAGTCGTAGTGGACGAAGAAGGGCAAGGACTTTATACTCAGCGCCTCCATTCGAGAGGATTTCAGCCACGAATGAACACTAATAAACACGAATCTCTTTATAGTTCATTTGATTCGTATCCTTTCGCGCTATTCGTGTTTATTCGTGTTCATTCGTGGCTGAATTTCTTTATTTTCATTTCCGAGAGGATTTATGTTTGCAGTCATTATGGCCGGAGGTTCCGGCACAAGGTTCTGGCCCGCGAGCCGCGAGCGCCTGCCGAAACAGTTTCTGGCGATCACCGGCGCCAGCACAATGCTGGAACAAACGATTGCGCGCGCCGAACATTTTGCGCCCGCCGGCAAAATTTCCGTTGTTGTCGGACGCGTCCACGCCGATCTGACAGAGAAGCTATTGTCGGGCCAGCCGGTTGAAATTTACCTTGAGCCGCGCGGCAGAAACACCGCCCCCTGCGTCGGGCTTGCCGCGTTGCATGCCAGACGCATAGCCGAAGACGAACCGATGGTCGTGTTGCCGGCCGACCATTTCATCGCCGACGTCGAAAGTTTCACCCGGACGATCCGCGCGGCCGCAGGCGTAGCGCGCGACGGCGCGATCGTCACGCTCGGCGTCACGCCCGACAGGCCGGAAACCGGCTACGGTTATATTCACATCGGCGCCCGGGGCGGAGAATCCTCGGAACAGCCTTATTTCAAAGTTCGCCGCTTCGTCGAAAAGCCCGATTACCAAACCGCGCTCGGCTATCTGTCGGGCGGCGATTACCTGTGGAACAGCGGCGTCTTCATTTTCACCCCGCGAACCATCCTGCAGGAGATCGAATCCTGCATGCCCGCGCTTCACGAAGGGCTCATGGAGATCGATCGCGCGATCGGCTCGCCGGATTACGACGCGGCGGTCGAACGCGTTTATGACAGGATCCAATCAGTCTCAATCGATTACGGCGTGATGGAGAAGACCTCGAAGCCGATCTACGTCTTAAAGGCCGATTTCGGATGGAGCGACGTGGGAAGCTGGCAGGCTTTGTACGAACTTCGCAGCGCCGAATACGACGAGCAGAACAACCTGGCGATCGGGGATTCGACGATCATTGACTCGAACCGTAACATGGTTTTCTCGACCACCAGCCGCAAAGTCGCGCTGCTCGGAGTCGAAGACCTGGTCGTTGTCGATACCCCTGACGCCGTGATGGTGGCGAGACTGGATCGTTCGCAGGACGTGAAGCGGTTCGCTGATCAGAAATAACCGTGAGGCAATTTGATATCTGGTATTGTGTATTGGACATTGAATAGCAGGGAAGAAATTATTATCTCCCCGCCTGACAATTGCCAATATCCAATATCCGATGCCCAATCAGGTTAATCGCGCGCGAGCGCCGGGACGCAGGCCTGGTCAGGATATTTTGCTGTCACGTTGATGTAAAAGTTCCGAATGATTTCCATGTCGGCTTCTATGTCTCCGGAGGGATGGATCGTCGGCCCGACGCCCGCCGCCTTGCGCTTATAATCGATGAATCCCATCGCTATCGGAGTCTTGGCGCCCAGCGCGATGTAATAAAAACCTGTCTTCCAGTGGCTGACTTTGCCACGAGTGCCTTCCGGCGGAACTGCCAGAATCAGCTTTTCACTGTTGCGGAAACTCTCCACCGACTGCGCCACAAGGTTGTGAGAGGCTGATCGATACACGGGAATGCCTCCCATCCATCTGGCCAAAAAGCCGAAGGGCCATCGGAACAGCGTATTCTTCCCCAGCCAACTGGCTTTGGCTCGCAACCCAAAGGCCAGACCTATCAATATCGGAAAATCCCAGTTGGAGGTGTGAGGCGCCGCGATCACCACCAGTTTGTCGACGTCAGGCAATCGGCCTTCCAATCGCCATCCGAAAACTTTCAGAAAAAATAAGGCCATCGCGCGTATCAGCGGACTTATTACAGGAGTATCGAAGATTGTATAACGCATTGATTCAGATATATCTGATTTGGTTGATCATTTCGTCCGCTGTCACGTTGTTCAATATTGCAAAAAGCCTTCGCACGATGTTCTGTGGCGGGCGGCGAACGGCGATTATGATGCCGTGGTGTGATTTGCCGTTTGCGAAGTATTCCAACGCGCGGGTTTCGAAGTCGGCGCGATTGTGGGTGACGTAAGTTAATTGATTTTCGACAGCGTAGGCTAATTGTTCATCGTCATCTTTATGGAGATTTCCTGCGTCTCGCGTGGTAATAGCGATGAATCCACGCGCCCGGATCAAATCAGCCACGAGTATATCAACATCTTCATCGAGATATAGTTCAATAAATAATTTACTCAAGGTCTTTTACCAGAGGATCGATCAAATCTTCCGGGATGCGGTTACGTTCTATGTGCGCATTGATTTCGTCTTGATGGTCACTGTAATAACTCAACGCATCAAAGACCTGCGCGAGCGTCAGGTGCGGCAGACGCTTGGGAATTTCTTCTGCAGGGACGCCCATCCGCCAGATTTCTACGATTGCTCGAACGGGCGTGCGCGTACCTTTGATGATTGGCTCGCCACTCAAAATCTGTTTGTCTGTGACAATATAAAGGTGTTCTGTTGCTACCATCATTTTCAACCTTTCTCAATCAATCTGCAGTGAAATCAGAAACAGACAAGCCGTCTCGCGCTATGGTGTTCTCGTCGAATATTCTATCAAAAGGACTAGCCCCAAATCGAACGAGTCTTTCTCGCAGCTTGTCCGCATTACGCCTCACATCAGATTCACCGGATCGACTTCGACCGTAATCACTTTCAAATCCTGTCCGATCTCTTTCAACTTCGCCATTGCGGCGTCCAGCGCTTCGCGCGCCTGGCGGCGATAGCGTGTTTTGATGAGCACCTGCATTCGATGTTCGCCCTTCAATCGCGCGAGCGGGGCCGGGGCCGGGCCTAAGACTCTCAAGACTTTTTCCGCGTCAGCTTCTTTCAGCAATCGCGCCAGTTCGGATGAGGCGAAGGCCGCTTTGGCGAAGTCCTGGTGTTTGACCAGGGCGTTGATCAGCGCGACGAACGGGGGGTAATGCATGTTGCGGCGGAAATTGATTTCGTGGTCGTAGAATTTTTCGTAATTCTGTTCGCGCGCGTATTCGAGCGCGTAATTTTCCGTGTGGTAGCTCTGTATGATGACGCGCCCCGGTTTGGCGCCGCGGCCGGCGCGTCCCGCGACCTGTGTCAGCAATTGAAAGGTCCTCTCGGACGCGCGGAAATCCGGCATGCCGAGCCCGGCGTCAACCGAGATTACGCAGACCAGCGTCACGTTGTGGAAGTCGTGCCCCTTGGCGATCATCTGAGTGCCGACCATCAGGTCTATGTCGCCGGCGGCGAATTCGTTGATCAATTTTTCAAAACTTCCGCGTCGCCTCGTGGTGTCGCGATCGAGGCGCGAGATGCGAAGTTTCGGATGGGTCTCTTTCAACAAAGCCTCGATCTGTTCTGTCCCTTCGCCGACATAATAGATGAACGGCCCTTCGCATTGCTGGCAGTCGCGCGGGATGCGCTCCTGGTGGCCGCAGTAATGACAGATCAGGCGCGCGTCGAATTTATGGTAGGTCAGCGCCACGCTGCAATTCGGACAGCTCGCGCGATAGCCGCAGCCGCGGCAAAGCAGGAATGACGAATAGCCGCGGCGGTTGAGCAGCACCAGCGTCTGCTCGCCGCGCTCGTGATTTTCAGCGATCGCCGCGCGAGCCTCGTCAGAGAATATCTGCTGCTTGCCGTATTTCTCGAAGACCTGGCGCATGTCCACTATCTGGACGTCGGCCAGCGCGCGCCCGCCGATGCGCTCGTCGAGCCTCAAATATGAATATTTGCCGGTATGCGCGTTGTGGAACGATTCCATCGACGGCGTGGCGCTGCCCAGGATGATTACGGCGTCGGCCAGATGAGCGCGCATGATCGCCGTGTCGCGCCCGTGATAGCGCGGCGTTTCTTCCTGTTTATACGAGGCTTCGTGCTCTTCGTCGACGACGATGAGGCCGATGTTTTCCAGCGGCGCGAAGACGCCCGAACGGGCGCCTATGCAGACGCGCGCTTCTCCCTGGCGTATGCGGTTCCATTCGTCCAGACGTTCACCGTCCGAGAGCGACGAATGCAGGATGGCCACCGCGTCGCCGAAATGCGCCCGCAATCGCCGCGCGAACATGGGCGTCAGCGAAATCTCCGGCACCAGCATCAGCGCCGATTTGCCTTTGGCCACTGCGGCGCGCATCGCGCGAATGTAGATCTCGGTTTTGCCGCTGCCCGTCACGCCGTGCAGCAGGAACGCCCCGTAGCCGCCTTCATCGAGTTTCGCGGCAATCTTATCGAGGGCCGCCTGTTGTTTCTGATTGAGCTTCAAGTCGCCGTCGTTGAGCGGGCGGTAATCCTTAAGCGGGTCCCGGCGGACTTCGCGCGTGAAGACTTCGACGTAGCCGCGCTTTTCCAGCGTGCGGACTACCGACGAGCTTGCGCCGGCCGTCTCTATGAGCTGAGCGAAAGCGACGGGCTCTATCGAATCGAAGAGGATTTTGATCACGCGTTCCTGCTGCTCGTTGAGAGGCTTGGCGCCCTCGATGGGCGCGCGCTGGATCAAACGCACGGCCTGCTGCCGCTTCGGTTTGACCTGCGCCGATTGAAGCCGGCGAGTGGTGGTGATGTAACCCGCGCGTTCGAGTTCGCGCGCGATGGCCGATGCGCGATTTTTGCTGAACTCTTTCGCCAGAGCGCCGGCGTCGAGCATGCCGTTTTCGGCGATCAGCGCGAGCGCTTCCATCTTCGCCGCCGACTTCCCGGATGGATTGCGTTTGCTGTTCGTTCCGGCGATCGCGGCCCTGCCTTCGTTGGTGATCGAAAAGATCGTTTCGGCTTCGGAGTTGATGCCCGAGGGCAGGCTGGATTTGATCGTCTCGCCCCATGGGGCGTAATAGTAATCGGCGATCCATTTCGTCAGGTTGAGCAGCTCCGCCGTGACCAGCGGCTCAGTGTCGAACAACTCTTCGACATCCCTGATCTCAAAGCCTTCATCCTGTTGGCCCGTCTCCTCTATCGTTTCGTGAATGTCCACGATGTAACCGGTCAGCAATTGCTTGCCGAACGGGACCAGCACGCGGCAACCGGTCCTGGCGTTCGCGGCGAAACTCGCGGGCAACCTGTAGGTGAAAGTCTGATGCACGTTTAATGGAATGGCGATTTCGGCGAACATCTCATTTTTTTACCTTATAAACGCGGTATCCGGCATGATCGATTACTACCGGGTATCGACTCCCGAAAGGAGTTTCGTCCGGCGCGAGTTCCGATCGCTCGATCGGTCCGACCAGCACGTAATCGACGCCCAGTCTGATTAGCGGCTCCATCATTTGCGAGTCGCCTTTATAAATCGTTTTGACATCGATTTCGCGCTGCGAGTAATCGAGGCCATGCGTCCAAAGATGGCCAGGGTAGCCCATTACTGACTGGCGACCCGACAGGGCCACGACCGAGTTGTGAATCGGCGCGTGCAGGATCAACGAGCGTGGAGGAGTCTTTTCCCGCAACAGAGCCGCGACCTCCAGTTCGGCCTGACCGAATATCTCCACGTTTTCGACGGGCGACAACGCGCGCGTCACGTCCAGCGCGCCGGAAAATATCAGCCCGATCAGCAACGCCGCCGCCAGGACGCGCGCGATGAATCGCCATGTGAAAAGATAAGCCAGCGCGGCGGCGACAAACGGCGCCGAAGCGAGCGACCAATAAACCAGAACCTTGATATTGTCCCATGTCCACGGCGCCAGCGAGACGAGATTCGGCAGGAAAAACCATATCGTGAAAGGCAAATAGAAGAGCGCCTGTCTCGAGCTTGTGATCTTTCTGATCAGCAGCGCCGCAATCAGGACAATGATAAAAATTCCGGCGTTGATCGCCCAGAAAAGCGCCGGATTCGAATCTCCGGCTTCCCACCAGTTATCGAGCGGTTTGAACAATTCATTTCTGACCTGCGTGCCGCTCAAATACCAGGCTTGTGGCCCGGCGATCGCGGCCACGGGCGCAAAAAACGCGACCCAATCAATCGATCTGAACAACAGGAACATCGGCGCCGAAGCGATCATCACTGAAAAGAACCCATGCGCATGCAACATCGGAAGCAATCCGGTGAGAACACCGGCCGCTAGAAGATAACGACGACAAGGAGACAAGGAGACAAGGAGACAAGGAGACAAGGAGATTTGACTTCCTTGTCTCCTTGTCTCCCCTTCTCCTTGTTTCCCCTTCTCTCTGTCTTCAAAGGCCATCCACCATAGCGCGATGATCATTGCCACGAAAGGCAATCCGAACAACATGGAACGTTGCGGGATGAGCAGCGTCGTGAAGACATTGCCCCATCGCATCGGCACGTTGCCCGACGCCAGCGCCAGTTCCGTGTTCATTGTGTAAGTTTTTGGCAGTTGCCATAAGAAAGATGACAGGTCTTTAGTTTGCGCTCCAAATTCGCGGAAGAAATTTATGAAACCCAGCCCGCCGTTGAAGAGGAAGATTACCGGAGCGATGCGCGCGGCCGCTATGTTCTTGAATATCTTCATCGTGAGCGCTTCGATCAGGTGAACGAGCGCGAACGCCAGCGCGAAATTTCCGACAAAAAACGCGGAGCGCCAGTCGGCGCCGCATCGTATATAGAATGCGGTCAGAAAATCTATCAAAAACGGATAAGTGAACTTCATTCCGGCGAAGATCGGGTTTTGCGGCGGCAGATTACCGCCGTAAGCGAAGGACGTGATCGCGCTGAAATGAAAAGGAAGGTCGCCGAAATTGTTCGCGGGCGCGGTATGCATCCCGTCGGGATAAAACATCACGACGCGCGAGAACAGCCAGGCGAGCAGAGCCGCCCAGGCGACGTTGCGGGCGACGCCGCCCGGGCTCAGTTCATATTGTCGCAAGGCGGCGCTGATTCGGCTCCGACCGATGAATCGAATCTGAATCGACAGGCCGATCACGAATATGGCGGCCGTGGCGCTGATCGAGATCGCATTCAACCCGAATGGCAGCGCGGTCAGAAACGAGACCCATGAGAGCGCTGCGATTCCCAGAACCGAGCCGATCGCGATTCGTGTCGGCGCCTGTGTCTTTTCGACAATATATATAGTCAACAATGCGCCGTTTGCTACAGCTAACAGCGAAATGGCAATTATGAACAGAGTTCCCATACAGATTTCAGATTCGTTACTGATGAAACCACATATTGATCAGCGCCGTAATAATACATTGAGCGGGCCCCGAACAGTCGCGCTCATTTATTGTGACAGAAACTACATTCAAATCGAATGAATTCCGCTAAACTTCGTGGTGGCGCCGGGTATGGGAGACGGGAACTGATTGGCGGAATCCCTTTCTCGACGGCATCCCCCAAAAACGGTTATATTTTCATTATCCCGATCGCCGGATTTCCGGAGGTCGGTGCCTTGACCAGGCGCGAGCGCGCCTTTTATAGTCAATATTCGATTTATGTTCCTTGCAAATTCAATCGGTGCAACATCGGTTTCAAATGCGCTTAACTTAGGAGAAGTATGAAAGAGAATCTTGAGTCAAACCGAGCAACAACCGAATTCACAGTGAAAAAAGAAGCCGAAGCAAATCTCCCTACCGAATTCGGCCATTTTCGTATTGTCGGTTTTCGCAGCTCTACCAGCGACGAAGAATTCGTCGCTCTGGTCAAAGGCGAAATCAGCCCCGATCATGCGACGCTTGTCAGAATTCACTCTCAATGTTTAACAGGCGATGTTTTCCATTCCTTGAAATGTGACTGCGGCCCTCAACTTGAAAGGGCGATGAAAACGGTGCAGTCGGAAGGCAGTGGGATCATCGTTTACCAGCATCAGGAAGGGCGCGGGATAGGAATCATCAATAAGATTCGCGCCTACGCCCTGCAGGATGAGGGGGCCGACACCATCGAGGCCAACCTGCGTCTGGGCTTTGACGTCGACCATCGCAGATACGATCAATGCGCCGAGGTGATCAAACTCCTAGGCGTGACTCGCGTCCGCCTGATGTCGAATAACCCGGACAAGGTCCGCGCTCTGCAGGACGCCGGACTCGAAGTTGTTGAACGCGTCCCACTCGAAATCAAGCCGAAAGCGCCCGCCTTCAAATACCTGATCGTGAAGAAGGAGAAGATGGGCCATTTGCTGCAATTGACAGGTATTTTGTGATTGCGGATTGCGGATTGCGGATTGCGGATTGACGTAACGCCAAGAGGTCTTGTCGTTCGTCAGTCCGCAATTGGCGATCAAATAATCCGCAATTCGCAATCCGCAATCCGCAATAAATCGACGCCCATCTCCCGGGCCAGTTGGTAAGTCAACCGCATCGGCAGGCCGACGACGTTTGAGTAACTGCCTTCGATGCTTTCGACGAAGAGCGAGGCGTGGCCCTGGATGGCGTAAGCTCCGGCCTTGTCCATCGGTTCTCCGGTCGAGATGTACCATTGGATTTCGGCGTCGCTGAGTTCGGCGAACTTAACGCGCGTCGAGGAGACGGCGGAAAGGGCCTGGTCAGCGCGCGCCAGTGTGACGCCGGTCAACACTTCGTGCCATTGCCCGCTCAAAGCGCGCAGCATCCGTCCCGCCTCTTCCGCGTCCGCGGGCTTGCCGATGATCTCTCCATTAATGACGACGGTGGTGTCGGCGCCGAGCGCCAATTCGGCGTCCCGAATGACCGCGAGCGCTTTTTCGCGCGACAGCCGCGCCACGTAATCACGGGGCGATTCATCCGGCCGGATCGTTTCGTCGACGCCGGCGGCGCGAATTGTGAAATCTATTCCCGCGGCCCGCAATAGCTCGGCTCGGCGCGGGGATGAGGAAGCTAAAATCAACATAAGCTTGTTGCTGGAGCGCTTTTTGACTACACTATCCGTTCCCTGAGACGCGCTGATTTCAACATAGAGCAGGGGTTATGTCTAACAGCAAACGAATTATCTCGCTGACGGTTGTCTGCCTTTTCGCTCTCGCCGCGATACTCATCGACCGGGCATCGACGCGCGCCTTTTCCAGGACGCAAACGCCGCAGCCGCCCCCAAAACCGCAGCAGGAGCGTGAAGCGCTGGCGAAGAAGCCCGCTCCTTCGGGCACGCTGGAGGATCGTTTGGACAAGGACGACGGATATGGAATAGCTCTGTTCTATTCGATGGGCATCCGCGGCAATCTGGAGGTCTGCGGTTGTCCGATTCATCCTCTGGGCGGAGTGGCGCGACGAATGGGGTACATCAACGCCTTCCGCAAGCGCAGTCCGGACGCCGCGATACTTCAGGTCGACGCCGGTTATATTTTCAGCGACGATCTGAATCTCGACGGGACGGAACTGCGGGCCGACGCGAAGTTGATGAACGATTGGATCGTCCGCGCGAACGAAGCGATGGGCCTCGATGTAGTCAATCTGGGCTTCCGAGATCTGCTTTACGCCGGCTATCTGCTGAAACCTGACGCGAATCTCAAACCGGAAAAATCCTCCCTGATTTCGGCCAACGTCAAACCCATGAATGCGGGGGGCGCAGATCATGTGTCGCCCGCGCCTTACGTCATCAAGATCGTCACGGGCAAAAGATTGCCTCAACCGGTTCGCATAGCCTTCATCGGTTTGAGCGATGTGGCGCCGGACGAGCGTAAAGATCAGGTTGCGAAGAGCGGTTTCGTGATTGATGACCCGTTGACCGCGGCGAGGGCCGCGTTGGATGAGGTCCGCGACAAGGCCGACGTCACGGTCATCGTCGGTTATCTGAGGCTGCCGACGGCCAATAAATTGGCGATGCGGAACCCCGATCTCGATCTGATCATCGCGGCGGAAGAGCGGGGCATCGTCTTCGATCCGAAACAGGTCAACAACACGCTGATCGTTTACGCGAACAAAGAGACCAAGCATCTGGGCGAACTGCGGTTTTACACTGACGCGGACGGCGTGGTCGAACGCTTCACCGCGCGATACGTAGAGCTGGATGAAATCATTCCTGACGATAAGGAGATGGCTGAGATCACGGCCAGCGCGCGCAAGGAGATTGACGTGGTTCAGACGCGACTGGCCGAAGAAGAGGCCGTGGCGCTCGCCGGAAAGCCGCTGAATACGCCGTTCACTCTGTCGGAATCCTGCGCCCAGTGCCACAAGGAAGAATACGAAGTCTGGAAAAATTCGCGCCATTCGCACGCGTTCGCCGCGCTGGAAGAGAAGCAGAGGATGTTTGACAGCAATTGCGTCGGTTGCCACTCTCTCGGCTTCCGCGATCAGGGCTTCGTCAGCGTCAAAGCCACGCCGCAATTCGCCAACGTCCATTGCGAGTCCTGTCACGGCCCCGGCTCGGAGCACATCAAGGCGCCGACTGCCGGAAATTACAAAACGCCACCGAAAAACCAGAGTTGCCTGGTCTGCCACGACCGTGACAACAGTCCCGACTTCGACTTCGAGAAGTATTGGCCGGTCATCGCGCACAAGAATTCGTTCAAACCCGAGGCCGCGCCGGCGAAAGAGAGACAAGGAGACAGGGAGACAAGGAGAAGTGGAGACAAGGGAGCAGGTAAGAGATAGAGGAACAGGGAAGTAAGGAATTCAAACCTCCTTGTTTCCTTGTCTCATTGTCCCCTTGTCTTCCTGCCTTATGAACAGCCTGCTCAAAATGCTGCCGATGATGCTCCGCCTTTCGGGCGACAACGAAGAGGTGCGAGAGCAGGCGGCTTTCGTCGCATGGCGCGCCGTGGCGGGGCCGCAGGTCGCGTATAATTGCGTTCCCTTCCGGCTTTATCAGAAACGCCTGATCATCGCGACGCTCGACCTTGCCTGGAAAAACCAGATGGAGAAGTTGAGCGGCCAGTATCTGTTCAGGCTCAATTCTCTTCTTGGCGGCCCATATGTGACATTCATCGAATTCCGCATTGACCGCGATACCGCGCTGGCATCGCGCCCGTCCGACCCGAAGAGAGTCGAGTGGCGCCATACCGAGGAAATAGAAGCGGAACTGGCCCCGGCCGCCGGCCGGATCAAAGACGATTTGCTGCGCGAACAGTTCCTGCGCGCGGCGGCGAAATGTCTGGAAAGAATCGGAGGATAAACCAGGTGTCAGGCGCCAGGTGTCAGGTGTCAGTAAAAGAATGACGCCTCAGATTCCGACCTGAAACCTGAAACCTGAAACCTGAATAATGCCTATAACACAGACGGAAGTTGAGAAAGTCGCCGCGTTGGCCAATCTCGAATTGACCGCTGAAGAGAAAGAGCTTTTTTCAAATCAACTCGCGGCGATCATCGAATATGTCGATCAGCTCAATGAACTCGACACCTCGGCGGTCGAACCCTGGCGCAATCAGAGCGCGGGCGCGGTCGAAAATTCCTACGCCACGCGCGATGACATAGTTGAGCCGAGTCTCGGACAGCAAAAGGCGCTGGAGCAGGCGCCGGAGCGCGACCATGGCCATTTTCTGGTTCCACGCGTTATTGGAGGTTGAACCGGTGAAAGAGCGCAGTGAAAAATTGACGGAGGCGCAGCAGGCGATCCTGCTCCTCGAAGAAGAGATATTCGGCGCGGTCAAGAGCCGGGATGCGAGCCTTCTCGACCGCGTTCTGACGGACGATTTTATTTACC
>DASUFM010000485.1:0-4049 GCA_036274535.1 Blastocatellia bacterium | reverse complement strand
TTGAACATGGCGCCATCCTTTCAGCATTATGGCGATTGCAGAGACCTTTTTATTCTGTCCGCAATCTCATTCAATTCCTGACGTTCGGGTTTGTCCCAGTAATGCGGGCTAAATGTCTGACCGAATCCATCACTGACAAAGCGGGGAATAACGTGCAAATGGCTATGAAATACATCTTGCCCTGCCGCTTGGCCGTCCGCGAGCCGGATATTTATTCCTTCGCATCTGACACTGCTCTTCATCTCAATAAATCGAGTATTTGCTGAAGTTCCTTTTCAATCTCGTCCACTCTTTCGTTTGCCAGATCAAGTTGTTCGCGCAATTCCACGATTTCCTGTCTCATCTTGAGAATTTTGAGCCGATTCAGCCGCGCAACGATAAGTTGTGGACGATTCAATCTCAAACGCCTGATGTGGAACGACCCGCATTCGGTCAAAGCGACCAGAAGGCCATCGTCATTCTCCAATAAATGTGTTGATAGGTTGTCTCGAAGCGGGTGAAGCAATCGGTAGATCGCGTCAGCGGACCAGAAATCGCTTTTGATTCGGTTGCACGCCGAGCAGCAATAAACCAGATTGCTTATATCATCGTCGCCACCATTAGAGCGTGGTCGGAAGTGGTCGACCTCAAGCTCAAATCCGACTTCATTCTCATGCGCGCCGCAGTAACCGCAGCGATAGCCGTATGTCCGCCGGACGGCCTCGCGCAGTTCTTGAGGGATTTCAGTCATAGATGGGGGTCAGGAAACTGGTGATTCTTCGCGGAGCGCGCGCTCATATTCGGCGCGCAACCGTTGCTTCTCGCTCAATAACTCCTGCACTACGGCCTTAGCGCGTTTCAGCAACTGTTCTTCCTGCTCGATTATCGCATCCAGGACAGCGTTCTTTTTTTTCAATCGCTCGATTTCTTTCCGCATTTGCTGTTGTTCTATCTCGCTGCGCTCAAAGAATGGTTGTAGCATTACCGCCTCCTCCTGATCGATCTCGGCGAACAACTGCTCAAGTTGCTCCTGCTCATCGCTGGTCAGCGTTCCCGCGAATTCCTTTTCTCGCAGCTTATCCAGTAATTGCTGTTTTTCCTCATTCCACATAAAAACTCCCCAAATCTTCACGAGCGAAACGAAGTCGAATTGCCGCCGGCTTCCGCTCTTTCTCAAAATGGCAGCGCGCCGCATCACGAATCCGCTCTCGCAGACTCGGCAGGTCATCAGCTTCGGTGAAAATGGCCTGGCCTAATGCGCGCGCTATAAATCCGCCTTCATGCGCTTCCTCAACGAGGAAAATCAACTCGCTCATCTTCACACCTCCTAGATGACATAATTAAAACACCGGCTCGGCCAGTTTTTCCAGTACCGCCGCGGAAGCCTTTTCGACATCGGCGTGCAGCGAATTGCCGTGGGCGTCCATGGTCACGATGGCCGGGAAATCGGTTACGCGGAGCCGCCACATCGCTTCGGGGATGCCGAATTCGAGCAGGTTCACTCCGAGCACTTCGTCTATGCATTTGGCGTAATACTGGGCCGCGCCGCCGATGGCGTTGAGGTAAACCGCGCCATGTTCTTTCATCGCGGCCAGCGTCTTCGCGCCCATTCCGCCCTTGCCGATGACGGCGCGCACGCCGTAGCGTTTGATGATCTCGCCCTGGTAGGGCTCTTCGCGGATGCTGGTGGTAGGGCCGGCGGCCTTGATCTGGTAATTTCCGTTTTTCAGGACGACTGGGCCACAGTGGTAAAGCGCCGCGCCCTGCAGGTTGACCGGCGGTTCGTTCTTCATCAGATGCGCGTGAACTGCGTCGCGGCCAGTGAACATCTCTCCCGAAATCAGAACCAAGTCGCCGACCTTGAGTTCGCGGACCTGTTCTTCGGTGATCGGCGGCCGCAGCAATATCTCTTTTCCGGTGCGTACGAACCCGCCGCCAGCGGACATCTTGATCGCGGGTTCCTTCTCGTCGCGGTAGAGCCAGCGTTTAATCGCGCCGGTTTTCGCGTCGAGGATGACGCCAAGGCGCCGGAACGCCCAGCAGTCGTAGGCGACCGAAACGAAGAAACTCGCGGGGAGGCGATTCAAGACGCCGACCTTGCAGCCGATCAGCGTCGCGTTTCCGCCGAAGCCCATCGCTCCGATCCCGAGCGTGTTGGCCGTTTGCATGATGTAATCTTCGAGCTTCGCCAGTTGCGGATGCGAGTTGGAGTCGTCGAGAGTGCGGAACAACTGCTCTTTCGCGTACTGGTAGCCGGTGGCTCGGTCTCCTCCTATGCAGACGCCGACCGCGCCCGCGCTGCAGCCCTGCCCCTGGGCCTGCCAGACCGCGTGAAGGATGCATTTACGCACGCCGTCCAGGTCGCGTCCCGCCTTGCCCAGATGCGGGATCTCCATCGGCAGCGAGTATTGAATGTTCTTGTTCTCGCATCCGCCGCCCTTGAGCACCAGCTTGACCTCTATCTCGTCGTCGTTCTCCCACTGCTCGAAATGCATCGTAGGCGTGCCGGGGCCGAGGTTATCGCCGCTGTTCTCGCCGGTCAGCGAATCCACGGAGTTGGTGCGCAGCTTGCCGCGCCTGGTCGCTTCGGCGACGGCTTCGCGAATCTCTTTCTTCATCACAATCTGATTGGCGCCGACGGGAGTTCTGATCTCGAACGTGGCCCATCCGGTGTCCTGGCAGATCGGGCCTTCCTTGTCAGACGCCATGTCTATGTTGGCGGCGATGACCTGCAGCGCCTGGGCTGAACGCGCGCCCTGTTCCTGCTCCAGAATTCGCGCCATCGCGCGGCGCACGTCAGGCGGCAGGTTGGTTGAAGTCTGGGTGATGAGTTGCAGCATGCTGTCTCGAAAAGTTTCCATCTTTCCTGGTCCTCATTATTGAATGGTTTTCACTGCGGAATCCGCGAAGAGGCTAATTTACCATAACGGCGCTTTCATTACCGCCTGTCAGGAGAATCTTTCAATCGGAGCCTGCAGACCGCGGCGGAGCTTCATTTCCGGCCGGCGCCCGCTCGCAACCCCTTGTCCTTTACGCATTCAGAAACCGCCAATCGAGTGGAACAGCGATTGCGATCACGATCACTTTAAATCGCAATAACCGATCGTTGTTCTTTGATGACTATGGACTGTGTGCGACAATCTGTCGCCAGATGAATCAGGCCATTGCTGTTAAATTCGACATCAGGGAAGCGCGAGGCCGTATGAAAAAATGGTTGGGCGTTTCGTTTGCTCTTGTCGTCATGACTGCGGTCGCGACATTGCCGTTTTTCTATATCGGCGAGGATCAGAAAGTCGGTTGTTGCGGCGGCGAGATGCCGGTGACGCACGACTCGTGGATGCACTTCAATCAGATGCGAGCTTTCTATCGCGGGCTGGAATCGGGCCGCGTCTATCCGCGATGGGACGAGGAAACGCACGGCGGTTACGGAGCGCCGACGCTGGCCTTTTATCCGGCCGGAGCCTATTACGTCACTTCGTTCTTTTATTTTCTGACCCGCGATTGGGTGAGGGCATGGATCGGGTTTTACTGGCTGGCGAGTTTCGCGTCGGCCGCGGCGATCTTCTATTACGCGCGCCGCCATGGCAATGGGATGTCGCGCGCGGCGAGCCTGCTGGCGGCCGCGGTTTATGTCTTCGCGCCGTACCACCTGATCAATCAGTATCAGCGCGGGGCGATGGCGGAGTTTTTGAGCTTTGTCTGGATGCCGCTGGTTTTGTCGTTTGCCGAAAGGCTGTGCGATACAGGAGGTATGGACGATCAGTCCGCAAAGCGGACTTTGTTGAGTTTCGCCGGATTGTCCGCCAGCTTCGGCGCGTTCTTATGGTCGCACCCGCCGACGGCCTATCAGTTTCTGCTGGTCTTCGGACCATGTTTCGCCGTATGGGCGCTAAGGATGAAGCGGATCCGCGGGCTTTTGATTATCGGCTGTGCGCTCGTATTCGGCTCGATGATTGCGGCGGCCTACTTTTATCCGGCCATAGCCGAGCGGAATCTGGTCTATTACGAAGACGTCGAACGAACCTGGCCGTACCATGCGAGCTACGTTTATGACTTCGGACAGAAAGTCT
>DASUFM010000484.1:0-3105 GCA_036274535.1 Blastocatellia bacterium | reverse complement strand
GAGGCGCAGATGCAGGGCATCGCGCTCAAAGGCCGCGATTACATGGGGATGATGCGGCTGCTGCCCGGCGTGGTGGATACGGCCAACCGCGAGGCGCCGGGGTGGAACAACCTGGTCGGCGTCACCGTCAACGGCAGCCGCAGCGGCACGCTCAACCTGACGCTGGACGGCGTGTCCAGTCTCGACACCGGCTCGCAACAGGGGCCTTACCTGGCCCCGGGGCTCGACGCCATAGGCGAAGTCAAAGTGTTGCTGAGCAACTATCAGGCCGAATACGGGCGCAGTTCCGGCGGCACGATCAACGTGGTGATCAAGAACGGCACGCGCGATTTTCACGGCAGCGGCTTCTACTTCAAACGCCACGAACAGTTCAACGCCAATGAGTTTTTCAACAACGCGCGCGGCGTTGATAAGCAGCGTTACCGGTTCAATTATTGGGGCGGCACAATCGGCGGGCCGGTGATCATCCCCGGCACGGGCTTCAATAAGAACCGCGACAAGCTCTTTTTCTTCTGGTCCCAGGAATATTTGCCGCGCCTCTATCCGACCCGGCAGGGACAATTGACGTTTCCGACCCAGGCCGAACGCAACGGCGATTTCTCGAAAAGCTCGGCGGTGATTCGCGATCCGCAAACGGGCCAGCAGTTCCGCGACCCGTCGCGCGCGACGCCCGGCAACCCGCAGGGACTGAACATCATTCCGCTCAACAGGATCGATCCCAACGGGCAGAATCTACTCAACATCTTCCCGCTGCCCAACGCGACAGGCGGCAACTTCAACACCGTCTTCCAGAGTACGGTCAACCAGCCCCGCCGCGAAGAGATTCTGCGGATGGATTGGAACATCGGTTCGAAGACGACCTTCTACGCCCGCGGCATCCAGAATTACGAGGCGTTCAAGGGCGATTTCAATTTCGTGCTCGCGTCGAACGTCTGGCCGCAGTTCCCGATCAAATACCAGATCGAGAGCCGAGGCCTGGTCAGCACGCTGATTCACACTTTCGACCCGACGCTCACCAACGAATTGACCTTCGGCGTCAACCGCGCGCTGCAAACGGTCAGCCCGCTCAATCAGGAAGGCCTTGACAGGAACGATCGTACGAAACTCGGTCTGGCGACACTCCCGCAATTCAATCCGGCCATCAACCCGCTTAACCTGGTTCCGAACGCCACATTCGGCGGCGTCATCCAGAACGCTCCACAGCTCAACATCGAACAGCGTTTCCCCTTCTTCGGGACGAACAATATATGGAACTGGTCGGACAACCTCTCGAAGATCCGGGGTTCGCACAATTTGAAGGCGGGCTTCTATCTGGAATACACCACGCGCAACGCGGCGCGAGCGGCGGCCTTCAACGGCACGTTCAATTTCGACAACAACGTCAACAACCCGTTCAATACAGGCCACCCATTCGCCAACGCGCTGATCGGCAGCGTCAACGCCTATACGGAAGCGAACGGCAAATTGAACGGCCATGCGCGTTACAAGAACATCGAATGGTTCCTGCAGGACAACTGGAAGGTCAACAAACGGCTGACGCTCGATTACGGCCTGCGTTTCTATTACATACAGCCGACAATCAGCGCCGGCGACAACCTCGCTTACTTCGATCCGGCGTTGTATGACGCGTCGAAGCAGCCACGTCTGATCGAGCCGTTTTGCCTGAACAACGCGAACCCCTGTTCCGCTAACAACGGCGCCAACCGGCGGGGGCGCAATCCGTTGACAGGCGATATTGTGGACGCCGTCAAGATAGGGACATTTGCCGAGGGCTCAGGCGAGCCTTTCCAGGGGATGCAAGTCGTGAAAGAAGGCGCGCTCAATTCGCCGGGGATCAACCTGGGGCCGCGAATCGGGTTTGCATATGACCTCACGGGCGACGGCAAGACCAGCCTGCGCGGCGGCTTCGGCATTTTTTACGACCGCTTCAACGACGATCAGGTGTTGCAGCTCGTCGAATTGCCTCCGAACGTGATCACGTCTACCGCCAATTTCACTACGATCAGCGCCCTGCAAAATGCGACTAATGATCCGCGGAACGTCCGTCTCAGCGTCAGCCCGCCGGGCGTCTTCGCCATTCAGACCGATTACGATTCGCCGGCCGTCTACAATTTCAGCCTCGGCGTTCAGCGCGACATCGGCTTCAACACCGTCATTGATGTCGCGTACGTCGGCTCGCTGGCGCGCCACCTGCTGCAACGACGCAGCATCAACGCGGTCCCTTACGGCGCGCGGTTCCTTCCGTCAAGCATCGATCCTACCGTCGCGGGCGGAAAGACGCCGCTGACCGACAACTTCCTGCGTCCGTATCAAGGCTACGGCGACATTAACCTGATCGAGTTCGCCAGCAACTCTAATTATCACTCGCTTCAGGTCCAGGCCAATCGTCGCATCACGACCAATCTCGCATTCGGCCTGAGCTACACCTGGTCGAAGGCGATGGACCTGGTGGACGGCAATAACAATAATATCAATCCGTTTATTGACCCGCGCGTTCGCAACTACGGCAAGGCGGGTTTCGACCGCACGCACAACTTCACCCTCAACTACATCTACAAGATTCCCCGCCTGATAAAATCCTGGGATAGCGGGCTGGGGCGCGCCGTATTTGACGGGTGGGAATTGTCGGGGATCACCAGTTTCATCAGCGGCTCTCCGCTCGGTATCAGCTACGGCTTCTCGCCAGGGGCCGATATCGTCGGCGGATCAGGCGGAGGCGTGGACAGCCGCGTCGTGCTCACTGGCGATCCAAATCTGCCTAAGAGCGACCGGACATTTTCTCGTTACTTCGACACATCGGTAGTGCGAGCGCCGTCGCGCGCCGATTTCGGTATCGGCAACGCGCCGAAAGACCCGATTCGAGGCCCCGGCATCAACAATTGGGACATCTCCATCTTCAAGAACTTCAATCTCGCCCGCGACGGTAGAGTGACGATGCAGTATCGATTGGAGATGTATAACGCGTTCAACCACACGCAATTTTCCGGGGTGGACACGTCCGCGCAGTTCAATCCCAACACCGGCGCCCAGACGGACCCTCTCTTCGGCTCATATACAGCCGCCAATAACTCGCGGCGTATCGTGATGGGGCTGAAGATTAGATTC
>DASUFM010000483.1:0-6000 GCA_036274535.1 Blastocatellia bacterium | reverse complement strand
TCAAGAAGCGGGCAGAGTCAAAGACCCCGTCGACCGTCCGCAAAACGACCGCTTATAAGCGCGTCACGCCGAAGAAACCGGCGTCGAACGCCGGCCAGCAAAGTTCCCCCGCTCAAAATACGACGGCGCAAAACCAGACGGCTGAACAGGCCGACGGCGAGATGATCGGCCTTACCATCTGGCGGTTGCGCCCTACGCGCGCCGAAGACGGCAAAGATTCGCGGTTATTGCTGGTAGACGAATCGAAGAAAAAAGCCGAATTGACGCCGGAGCGCGTCGAAGCCGACACCGTATTCAACCCTGGCGACCAGGTGCTATTGAGCATCGAATCGCCGCATGACGGATACCTCTATGTCATCGATCGAGAGCTATACTCGAACGGCAAAACCAGTGATCCTTACCTGATTTTTCCGGCGCTCAACATTCGCAACGGCGCCAATTCGGTGGCCGCCGGCAAATTAGTCGAACTGCCCGACGGGGACAGGCCGTTTACACTGGGTTCCTACCTGGCTAATCCCAATTACGCGGGCGAACAATTGACCATACTGGTTACTCCTGAACCTCTCAAGAATGTCGAACCGGGCGCGGGGCCCGTGAAACTCGATCCGGAAAAGGTCGCGCAGTGGGAATCGCAATGGGCGGGCGCAACCGAACGCCTCGAGTTGATCGGCGGCGCAGGTAAGGCTTACACCAAAGCCGAAAAAGAAGCCGGGCATGACGGCTCGCGCGCCCTGACACAGGGCGATGCGATGCCGCAAACGCTCTACCATGTGGACGTCAAACAAGGCGCGCCACTGCTGGTTAAAGTGCCGTTGCGCACCGGCAAGAAATAAGAAGACAAGGGGACAGGGAGAGGGGGAGACAAGGAGAAGGAAATTCCTTGTCTCCCCCTCTCCTTGTCTCCCTGTCTCCTTGTCTCCCCCTCTTCTCCAGGGCGGTTTACCTTTCCCTGACTCTCAGCCGATAATGCCCGCTACTCCTGACCATCAAAAATAGAGAGCAGAAAGTTAGATGAGCGGAAATCACGGAATGAATTTGGAAAAGATAGAAGCCGGCGTGCGGCTGATCCTGGAAGGAATCGGCGAAGACCTGGCGCGCCCCGGCATTCTCGACACGCCACGCCGTGTGGCGGAGATGTATGCGGAGGTCTGCGGCGGATTGTATGAAGACCCCGCCGGCGAGGTCAAAGTCATCCCGGCCGAAACACACGACGAGATAGTGATGGTCAAAGACGTTCCCATCGCGTCGATCTGTGAACACCATTTGCTTCCCTTCACCGGCGTCGCCCATATCGCCTACATACCGAAAGACGGGCGCATCATCGGATTGTCGAAGCTGGCGCGCATCGCCGACATTTACTCGCGCCGCCCGCAGGTGCAGGAACGTTTGACCACGCAGATCACCGAACTGCTTTATCACGGCGACCTGCAGCCTAAAGGCGTGATGGTCGTGGTCGAAGCGATTCATCTCTGCATGACGATGCGTGGAGTCAAAAAGGCCGGCGCGACGACTATTACCTCGGCGGTCCGCGGCGTTTTCAGGAAAGACGAACGCACGCGCATCGAAGCGATGTCGTTTTTGACCGAGAACAGGCATGGCTGAAGAACGATTACAAAAAATCATCGCGGCGGCGGGCGTCGCTTCGCGGCGCAAAGCAGAAGAATTGATCATTGCCGGAGAGGTGACGGTCAACGGGCGCCTGGTGACGGAACTCGGGGCGAAGGCCGATCCCGACCGAGACCACGTCAAGGTGCGCGGGCGTCTGATCAATCCGCGACTCAAGCAGCAGCAGAAAGTTTACATCCTCCTCAATAAACCGCTGGGCGTCCTGACCAGCCGATCCGATCCTAAGAACCGCCCGCTGGTGATCGATCTGCTCGGGCCGTATCGCGACAAAGTCCATCCGGTCGGGCGGCTGGATTTCAACACCGAAGGCCTGCTGCTGCTCACCAACGACGGCGATTTCACCAACCTGATCGCCGGCTCGAAGCTGGCGGCGAAAGTTTATGAAGTCAAGGTGAAGGGAAAGCCCGGCCGGCATCAGATAGCGATGCTGGAACGCGGCGTGACCGTGGACGGCAAACGAACCGCGCCCGCGATGATACGCCTGATGGAAGAGAGCGCCACGAACGCCTGGTACAGGGTCACACTTTATGAGGGCCGAAATCAACAAATCAGAAAGATGTTCGATCACATCGGCCATTCCGTGATCAAGTTGCGCCGCGTCGAGATCGGTTTTTTGAAGAACGAAAAATTAAAGCCGGGCCAGTTCAGAATGTTAAGTGAAGCGGAAGTGAAGAGATTTTTCAAACTCGGCAGGAAAGAAAAGATCAAGCCACGAATAAACACGAATCCTCACGAATTAAAACAATCAGATCGGGACTGATATTCGTGTTCATTCGTGTTCATTCGTGGCTGGAACCGCTTACTGCGCTGATGCAGTCGCAAAACGATCCAGGCGCTGGCGCCGCAAAAGTTCCCAATCTTGACAAGGTATAATCGAGCCCTTAGAGTTTTGATTTAGAACGCTGCGCGGGAATTGTTGGCCCTCGCATTCCGATTCGGCGTCCGTAGATGTGCCCGTAGATGTGCCCGTAGATGTGCCCGTAGACGTGAAGGACACAAGGATAAAAAGATAAAAAATGGAAATCGTATTGGCTGAGAGCCTCGGATTTTGCATGGGGGTCAAACGCGCCGTTGACATGGCCTATCGCGCGGTCGAGAAGTCAGGCGGCCGGCAGGTTGTAACCCTGGGCCCGTTGATTCACAACGCGCAGGAGATCGAACGCCTCGAGAAAGACGGCGTCAGGACGGTCGACGAAAGCGCTATCCCCGGCGACAGCACGGTCATTATCCGCGCGCACGGCGTCACGCCGCAGGCCATGCAGTCCTTGAAATCGCGCGGGTTGAAGGTCATGGACGGTACCTGCCCTTACGTGCATTACTCGCAGCGCAAAGCCGTCGAACTGCGCGAAGCCGGCTACGCCGTCGTCATCGCCGGCGATAAAAATCATCCGGAAATCCTGGGCATCCTCGGCCACATCAATAATGAGGCTTATGTGGTCAAGACGGTCGAGGACGTCCGGAAATTGCCCGCGATGGAGCGCGCCGGAACGATCGCACAGACGACGATCAGCCCGAAAAAGTACCGGGCCATCATCGAAGCGCTGCGCGAGAAGACGCGCGAGTTGAAGGTCTGCGAAACCATCTGCGACGCGACGGAAGAGAATCAGAAGGCCATCCGCGGCCTCTCGGCCGAGGTCGATATGCTGTATGTGATCGGCGGGCGGCACAGCGCCAACAGCAACAAACTGGTCGAAACGGCGCGAGAGAAATGTCCGCGCGCGACGCTGATCGAAACCGCTGACGAAATCGATCCTGAAGATTTGCGCGGCGTCAGGCGTGTCGGGGTCAGCGCCGGGGCGTCAACTCCCGACTGGATGATTCAACGCGTGGTCGAAAAACTTAGGGCGATTGCGGATTGCGGATTGCGGATTGCGGATTGATTTTTGCAATTGGCAATTGATTCCCGGCCCATACATTCGGACAGATGTTCAAACAATCCCCCAAACTTGAAAATTTTATCATTTAAATAAAAATCAATCCGCAATCCGCAATCCGCAATCCGCAATCCCTCCCGTTTGGCAAATCCGCGCTGAAGGTTTATCATTCATACTCTTTGAATCCGCGCTCTTTTATTCTATGAAGATCGCGGATGGCCGAGTCGCTAGCGCTTCTCGTGTAGTTTTCCCAGGAGGAAGTCCAATTTCAATGTCAACCAGCAATCCTATTCAACCCGCCGTCGGCGCGGGCGAAGCTCAGGAAGTGAATAAAATCGCGAGCGTCGCAATGGCCGAAGGCGCACAACCGGCGACTTCTGAAGCCGCCGCTTCAGATTCCGCCGCCGCGGCCGCTGTCCTCGAACTTTCCGCCGAAGCTTCCGATTCCGAAGGCGAGTTCAGCATGGAGGATTTCGGAAAGATTCTCGCCGAGCACGAACAGTCGCACCGCAGCGAAATCAGCGAGGGTGAAGTCGTCAAAGGTCGCGTGGTCAAGATCTCCGACCAGAACGTCATCATCGACGTGGGTTTCAAATCGGAAGGCATCGTCGCAATCAGCGAGTTCAAGGATGGCGAGCAGATTACGATCAATCCGGGGGATGAGGTCGATGTCTATGTCAAGCAACTCGAAAACTCCGAAGGCTATGTAGAGCTTTCGCGGGCGGACGCCGTGCGAATGCAGTCGTGGGAGCAGATCGAGCAGGCTTACAAGTCGGGCGCCAACATCATCGCGCGCGTGACGGATCGGATCAAAGGCGGCCTCCGGGTCGATGTCGGAGGCATTCAGGCGTTTCTGCCAGGCAGTCAGGTCGACGTTCGCCCGGTCCGCAATCTCGACAGTTTCAGGAACAAGGAGATCGAAGTCCGCGTCCTGAAGGTCAACAAGAAACGCGGCAACATCGTTCTTTCGCGCAAGATCGTTCTCGAAGAGATGATCAACGGCAAAAAGAGCGAGACTCTCAAGAACCTCGAAGAGGGCATTATCGTCGAGGGCCAGGTCAAGAACATCACCGAATACGGCGCGTTCATAGACCTCGGCGGTTTGGATGGCCTGCTCCACATAACCGACATGTCGTGGGGGCGCATCCAGAATCCGAACGAGCTCTTCAAGGTCGGCGAGAACATTCAGGTCAAGGTGCTCAAGTTCGACCGCGACAAAGAGCGCGTCAGTCTCGGATACAAGCAGTTGATCCCCGACCCATGGGCGACGACGGTCGAGCGCTTCCCGATAGGCTCGCGCGTCAAAGGCAAGGCGGTCTCGATCACCGACTACGGCGCGTTCATCGAGATCGAGCCCGGCGTCGAAGGGCTCGTGCACGTCTCCGAGATGACGTGGTCGAAGCGGGTCAAACACCCGTCGAAGCTCCTTTCGGTCGGCCAGGAAGTCGAGGCCCAGGTGCTCGAAGTCGATTCCAACAACCGGCGCATCAGCCTCGGCATCAAGCAGATCGAGCCTAACCCCTGGGAGACGCTGCCCGAGCGTTACGGCGTCGGGACCAGAGTCAAAGGACGCGTCCGCAACCTGACTGATTTCGGCGCGTTCATCGAGATCGAAGACGGCATCGATGGGCTCGTCCATGTCTCCGACATCTCCTGGACCAAGCGCATCAAACATCCGTCGGAAGCGCTCAAGAAAAATCAGGAAGTCGAAGCGATCATCACGGCGATCGACGTCGAAAATCGCCGCCTGTCGCTCTCAATCAAGGACCTCGAGCCTAACGCCTGGGATAAATTCTTCGACTCGCACCATCTCGGCGATCTGGTGACCGGCAAGGTCACTCGCTTCGCCAATTTCGGCGCGTTCGTGGAGCTCGAAGACGGGATTGAGGGCCTTTGCCACGTCTCTGAACTGTCCGAAAATCACGTCGACAAACCGGAAGACGCGGTGAAACAGGGGCAGACACTGCAATTCAAAATCCTGAAGATGGATCGCGAGGCGCGCAAGATCGGCCTGTCGGCGCGCGCCGTCGGCAAGGACGAGCCAATCCTTGACGTGCGCAACTACACTTCGGGCGATTCCGGTATGGCCAGACTCTTCGAGGTCGCGGATTTCAACAGCGGCGCTACTGGCGCCGGCGACGAAGAATCGAAGAAGTAAATGAGACAAACTGATTGTCTTTGAAAATTAAATATAATCATGTGTGTAGAGGCGGGTTTTCCCCGCCCCGGTTTCTGGTCCGGGCGATAGGGGTGGGGAAAACCCGCCCCTACATTGGTTTACGTGGTTGCGTTTAATTTTCAAAGACCGTCAGCCTATCCGCGGCATGACAGAGGCGGACAGGCTTTAGTCTGTCTCGCTCTTCTTTTTTTCTGTTCATATTCGCCTCGTGACTGACGTGAGGCGCGGATTGAAACGTCTTTTATGAAAAGAACCTCTCTTGCGTGGATTTTTGTTATCGGCGCAATCCTTTGCGGTCTGTTCATCGTCAGTCTCTTTGCG
>DASUFM010000482.1:0-10924 GCA_036274535.1 Blastocatellia bacterium | reverse complement strand
ATCCCACACGCTTCGGGGACGAAAGACCCGGTGGGTTCTCTCTGATCATTGTCGAAAAATCGAAGTTGACTACCAAAGCGGTCCCGAACGCCCGCACTCCAAAGGCTGTCGCCACTTCGGGGCCTTAACTTAACGCCATTGCCCAACCACGGGGGACTCACAGGCGGTTGCGCTTCGCTTCGGCAAAGGGAAAGTAGTCGTCCTTGGGGAAGCCGCGATGATGACGGCGCAGGTAGCGGGCCCCAATAAACTGAAATTCGGCATGAATCGAGAAGGCAACGACGATAAACAACTGGCGCTTAATATCATGCACTGGCTGTCCGGTCTGCTTGATCGATAGTTGCGCGCCAACAAAACTGCGCAGCCCGGTTTGCGGATGGGAAGGAACTTTCCCTGTAATCAATACGTTTATCTCGAGGACTTAGACTGACGCCCATATGCGGATAGGGATACAGATAAGACCTGGAGCGAACGTATGCCTACTCGTTTACAGCCGCGCCTCCATGAAATGATCGCCCGGAAGAAGTCCGCCCTGGAGTTTGCGATCACATACCACAAAGAACTACTGACTGGCATAGATGGAGCAATGGAAAGAGACTCCGACAGCCTGGAGCAAAGGCTTGTAGACCTGGAAATATCCTGCGCCGAGATCGAGAGAATATATGAGGAGCTGACATTCCTGAGCGATGTCGCAGGAATCATCCCACCAAAGAGACCCCTTATGGATCGGGGACAATAGTGGGACAATTTGCCAAATTGTCCCACCCTCGATTACGAGCTTGTTTGACTACCAGGGCAATATAGGTTCCATTCAGGATCACAAGAACATACCGCCTGAAGCCTCCAGCCGCTGCGCGTTCACCCAGCGACCGTCTTCCGAGCATAGAAACGCGACCACGCCGCCGATGTCATCCGGAACGCCGACACGGCCGAGCGCCGTATTTGAGGCGATAAAATTCTTCGCCCCCGGACGTTCAAGAGAATCGCTGGTGAAATCGGTTTCAATGGCGCCGGGCGCGACGACGTTCGCGGCGATGCCCCGTGGGCCCAGTTCCTTCGCCAGATAGCGTGTAAACACTTCAATCGCTCCCTTCATAGAAGCATAGGCGGCGTATCCCGGAGTCGCGAACCTGGCCAGACCGGTCGAGGTGTTTACGATGCGTCCACCGTTGGCGATAAGCGGCAGCAGCTTCTGTGTGAGGAAGTAAACGCCTTTGAAGTGCACGTTCAATAGCTCGTCGAACGCTTCTTCAGTAGTCTGATCAATGGTCGAGGGGCGGTTTATGCCGGCGTTATTGATGAGGAAATCGAAGTCTTTCCGATTCCAGTTGGTTTTCAACGCCTGCGCGAGGGCGTCGCGAAAGCCGTCAAACTGGCGCAGATCGCCGACGTCCAGTTTCAGCGCCACGGCCTTCCGCCCCAGTCCCCCAATCTCCGCGGCGACGGCCTCACCCTCTTCTTTATTCTGGTGATAAGTGAGAACCACGTCGTTGCCCTTTCGGGCAAGATTCAAGGCGACGTTCCGGCCCAACCCGCGGCTGCCGCCGGTCACTAATGCGATTTTGTTGGTCGGTTCGAATTTGTTCATACGTGTTCCTCCGTTTGAATAACCCATTCTCTTTTTCAGTAAGGACTGGCTGTGGGGCGCACTATGATTTCGCTGACGTCCACGTCCGCAGGCTGTTCCACTGCAAAAGCGATCGCCCTGGCGATCGCATCCGCGCCGATGGCGACCCTGCGGAATTCGCGCATGCCTTCGGCTGACGCGGGATGTGAAATAGTATCGGCCAGCTCCGATTCCGTAACGCCGGGCGAGATCACCGTCACCCGTATGTTGTCGTTCTCCTGGCGCAGCCCTTCCGAGATCGCGATCACGGCGAATTTCGTCGCGCTGTAAACGGCGCTGGTCGGATACACCGCATGCCCACCGATGGAAGAGACGTTGATGAATTGACCGAAGCCCTGTTTCTTCATAATCGGTAGTCCAGCCGCGATGCCGTGCAGCACGCCACGGATGTTGACATCGATCATCCGGTCCCATTCTTCGACCTTGAGCGCTTCCAGCGGCGAAAGCGGCATGACGCCGGCGTTGTTGATGACGACGTCCACCTTGCCGAATTCGCTTTGCGCAAAATTAACAAATGCTTCAACGTCTTCGCGCTTTGTTACGTCGAGCGCCCTATAGCGCGCCGAACCGCCTTCGGCGCGAATATCGGAAACCAGCGATTCGAGCCTGTCCTTGCGCCGCGCGCCGAGGACGACATGCGCGCCCTTTTGCGCCAGCAAGCGCGCAGCCGCCTCTCCGATTCCGCTGCTGGCGCCCGTAATTGCGATAACTTTTCCTTTAATTCCTGACATTGAACTTTCCCTCCTTCAATTCGTTAGATTGTTTTCGCTCTTATTACTCTTTCCCGTCTCAGGCACGGGCGTAATGTACGCGAACCGGCGTCGAGGGCGGTACTCCGAACCTGCCAAATACTTGCCTAATCCTGCATTCTTGCTTAAGGTGTTGCGAGAGGGAGGAAATCATAGATGACTGTGTCAACGGTCATGGCAAAGAACGAGAACCGCCCTTCGGGGCAGACAGCAGGCAATCAGAGGTCCGAACTGGCCAGCCTGATCGAGCGTAACACAGGCGCGGACGGCATCCATGCCACTCGTATTCCGCGTCTGTTTCTGATACGTTCATCACAACTTACCGAGGTTACGCCGACTGTGTATGACCCTGCCCTGTGTCTCGTAGTCCAGGGCCGGAAGCAGGCGAGGCTGGCGGATGAAGTTTATGCTTACGGTCCGGAACAGTTTCTGGTTGTCTCGGTTGATCTGCCGGTGATGGGTCAAATTATCGAGGCCTCGCCGGCGAAGCCGTACCTGTGCCTGAAGTTCAATCTGGATCCGGGGCAACTCAGCGCGCTGATGATGGAACTGGGGCAGGCCGAGCCGCGAAATCAGCGGGCGGAACGATTGAGGCTGGGTTTGTCTATCAGCCCTGTTGATCCTCATCTGTTCGACGCGGTGATACGATTGACGCGGTTGCTGGAGACGCCGAACGATATTCCCATCCTGGCGCCGCTCGTGGAGCGGGAGATTCTCTACCGGCTGCTTTCCAGCGAATATGGCGACCGCTTGCGGCAAATCGCAACGGCCGACCACCGGCTGGTGGCGGTCAATCGGGCGATCACCTGGCTCAGACAGAATTACGCTGAGCCATTTCGGATGGAGATCGTCGCGCGCGAAGCGCGCATGAGCCCCTCAGCGCTACACCACAGTTTCAAAAGCGTCACGGCCATGAGCCCATTGCAATATCAAAAACAGCTTCGGCTGCAGGAAGCGCGCCGGCTGATGCTGGGACAGGCCATGGATGCGGCGACGGCCAGCCATCACGTTGGATATGAAAGCCCTTCGCAATTCAGCCGCGAATACAGCCGGCTGTTCGGCGCCCCACCGTCGCGCGACATCGCCCGGCTAAAAGAAAGCGTGCGAATCGCAGTAGCCGAGTAGCTTAACTGTAATCGCTCCACACGCTGTCGCCAGGACCCCGGAAGAAATCGCCGAAGCCAGGGCGGCCTGGGAAGAGCGCCGTGGGTTCGGAGAAGTTAAAGCCTATCAGGGCCCGCGCCTCAGCGCCCCTCCGCTCGCGAAACCAGCTCGCCCAAATCCGGCCAGTTAGGTCAACGAAAATCTCACCTGCGTGCGGTCATGTACTGACGCGTTTAATTACACGGCGTTAAGCTCCTTTTTTGTAAAAGGAGGATATTATGGCCAGCAACCGCGGAGTGGCTTACATCAAACAAGGCGTAGTCGAAGCGCAGCCCATCGACTACCCCAAAATGGTAGATGCGACCAACGGCAAGGAGATCGATCACGGTGTCATTCTCAAAGTCATCGCCACCAACATCTGTGGCTCAGACCAGCACATGGTTCGCGGGCGCACCACGGCGCCGTCGGGATTGATCCTCGGACATGAGATTACCGGCGAAGTGATCGAAGCCGGCCGTGACGTCCTGTTCATCAAAAAGGGAGACATTGTCTCCGTCCCGTTCAACATCGCGTGCGGGCGCTGCCGCAATTGCAAGGAGCGTAATACGGGCGTTTGTTTGAACGTCAACAAATCCCGCCCCGGCGCGGCTTATGGCTACGTCGATATGGGAGGATGGATCGGCGGACAGGCGGAATACGTTATGGTTCCTTACGCCGATTTCAATCTGCTCAAATTCCCCGACAAGCAACAGGCGATGGCGAAGATCAAGGATCTGGCCATGCTCGCCGACATCTTCCCCACAGGCTATCACGGCGCTGTGACGGCGGGCGTAACAACCGGATCTACAGTCTATGTGGCCGGCGCGGGGCCCGTGGGACTGGCAGCCGCGGCGTCATGCCATTTGTTAGGGGCCGCGGTCGTGATCGTCGGCGACATGAATCAGGAACGCCTCGCGCAGGCCAGGAGCTTCGGATGCGAGACGATTGATCTGACGAAAGACGCCGGGCTGGCCGATCAGATCGACAAAATTCTAGGCGTCCCCGAAGTGGACAGCGCTATTGACTGTGTCGGATTCGAGGCGCACGGCCAGGGCAAGGACGCCGGAAAGGAGCAACCCGCGACCGTGCTCAACTCGCTGATGGAAATCACGCGCGCGGCGGGCAGTCTGGGCATCCCCGGTCTGTACGTGACGGAAGATCCCGGCGCAACCGACAAAAGCGCCCAGACTGGCACTCTCGGCATCCGCATCGGGCTTGGATGGGCCAAAAGTCACAGCTTCCACACCGGCCAGACTCCGACAATGAAATACAACCGGCAGCTCATGATGGCCATCCTTCACGACAAGGTACAGATCGCCAGGGCAGTCAACGTCACGGTCATCCCGCTAGACGGGGCGCCGCAGGGCTACAAGGATTTCGACAAGGGCGCCGCCAAAAAATTCATCATCGACCCGCATGGGATGGTCAAAGCTTAATAACTGAAATGTTACGGGCGCGAGCCTGTCAAATCGCTCGGATGCCCATGAATATTGAGCAAAATGATTTTTTAGGCCGGAGCGGCGGCAATATTCAATATTCCATACTCAATGGGCTCGCGCTCACGCTTAATCCATTAACCTCGGCAATCACAGAAGGAAGGAGACAGAAAGGCGCATCATGGGGACTAAAACCTCGAAGGAAAAACCGGAACAGGTTCCGCAGATTCTGGACCTGCCAATAGGCCTTAGCGCGACGGGTTCGCGCAAGGAGAGTGACTCGTTAGGCGAGATCGAAGTCCCCGCTGAACACTACTGGGGGGCGCAGACTCAGCGGTCTTTGGTCCATTTCAGCATCGGCGACGATCACATGCCGAAAGCCGTTTACCACGCTTACGGCTATGTGAAGAAAGCGGCGGCGATCGTCAATGCCGCCAGCGGCCGGTTGGCGGGCTGGAAAGCCGAACTGATCGCCAGGGTCGCGGACGAAATCATCTCAGGCCTTCTGGACAGCGAATTCCCGCTCTACGTCTGGCAGACCGGTTCGGGCACGCAATCGAACATGAACGTGAACGAAGTGATCAGTAATCGGGCGATTCAACTCGTGGGCGGCGAACTCGGGGGCAAACATCCAATCCATCCGAATGACGACGTGAATATGAGCCAGTCCTCAAACGACACATTTCCGACGGCCATGCACATTGCGACTGCGTTCGAATTCTCCGATCGACTGATCCCAGCAGTGGCCGCGCTGGCGGACGCCATCAAGGCGAAAGCGCGCGAATGGGTGGACGTCGTTAAGATCGGACGCACGCACCTTCAGGACGCGACGCCGCTGACGGTGGGCCAGGAGTGGTCCGGCTATGCCGCGCAACTTGAGGACGCGCTGGCGCTGGTCCGGCAGTCCGTAGAGGGACTCTATCGACTGGCCATAGGAGGCTCCGCGGTCGGGACCGGTCTTAACGCTCCGCCGGATTTCGGCGAAAAAGTCGCGGCCGAAATCGCCAGGCTCACCGGGCGCCCATTTGTCACGGCCCCCAACAAATTCGCGGCCCTGGGATCTCTGGACGTGATGGTGGCGGCGAGCGCGGCGCTAAGGTCATTGGCGGTCGCATTGATGAAAATTGCAAACGATTTGCGATGGCTCGGCTCTGGCCCACGGGCGGGTATACATGAGTTAAATCTGCCCGCTAACGAGCCGGGCAGTTCCATTATGCCAGGGAAGGTCAACCCGACCCTGGAAGAAGCCATGGTGATGGTGTGCATTCAAGTAATAGGAGAGGACAACGCGGTCGCCGTCGCCGGCGCCCAGGGAAATTTCGAATTGAACACGATGCGGCCGATCGTCATCAACAACGTATTGCATTCCGCGCGCATTCTCGGCGACGCCTGCGTCAAGCTTCGTGAATACAGCATCGATGGAATCACTCTCGATCGAAACCGGATCGAGAAATTTGTGGAGGAATCGCTCATGCTGGTGACCGCGCTGAGCCCCATCATCGGTTATGACAAGGCTTCTGTGATCGCCCACATGGCGCTGGACCAGAATACAACCTTGCGCGACGCCGCGGTGAACGGAGGATTCGTCAGCGCGGAGGAGTTCGACCGGGTCGTAAATCCAAAGAAAATGATCGGAAATCCGCATCGCGACCTCGGAATGTCCTGATCCGCCGCCGGCATTGCGTCGCGGCATAATGCCGTCTGGACGCTAGCGGACAGACGGGCGAAAGAAAAAGTCGTTAGGCTGAGACCGGCCGTCGAACGCGTCCCCCCGCGCGTCAATGCCGTGTATTTTGATTTAGGTATTGGAGAAGAGGCTTTTCATGATCACACTTAACGAAGCGAAAAGCGTCATAGCCGCGGCCGAAAAGAAGGCGGCGGAAATTGGCCAGCCTATGAACATAGCGGTCGCCGACGCCGGCGGGAACCTGATCGCTCATGCGCGTATGGACGGGGCCTGGATCGGCAGTATTGATATTTCCATCAATAAAGCATTTACCTCGCGCGCCTTCGATATCGCCACTAAGGACCTGGCGCAGCATGCCCAGCCGGGCGGCCAGTTTTATGGAATACATGTTTCCAACGGCGGACGGGTCATGATTTTCGCGGGCGGCATTCCACTCAAACGAGCCGGCAAAGTAGTCGGCGCTATCGGCGTTAGCGGCGGTTCAGGCGAACAGGATCAGGCCGTAGCGGAGGCCGGGGCCGCGGCGTTTAAGTAGCCGAAGAGCATGCGAATTAAAACCCGCATCCCTACAACCTAAAAACTAAAATCCATTTCGGTGATCCGATCGAGAAATGGTTCGAGGTATAGTCCATCAGTAGTCCTATTCTCGTCACAGGCGCCGCCGGCCGCGTCGGCGGAGTTGGTCGCATGGTTGTGGAGAAGCTTCGCCAGCGCGGCCTGCCGGTTCGCGCGCTCGTCAGGCGCGAAGATAAACGCGCCAATGCGCTGCGATCGCTCGGCGCCGAGGTCGTGGCCGGCGACCTCACCCGCGCCGAAGACGTCACGCGCGTTTTGGCCGGCTGCCGGCGCATGTACTTCGGCATGAGCGTATCCGCGTCATATCTGGAAGCCACGGTTACGGCCGCGGCCGTGGCGCGCGAGCGCGATGATCTGGAGGCGTTCGTCAACATGTCACAGATGACCGTCTCTCAAATGAGCCTGACAAATATGACGGAATCCACTCAGCATCGGCAGCATTGGCTCGCCGAGCAAGCGCTGAACTGGTCGGGATTGCCGGTCGTACATGTCCGGCCCACGGTATTTCTCCAGAACCCCTTCTTCCTCGATTGGGCCGCTGAATCGATCGCCAGGGACAACACTATTCGGCTTCCCTTCGGTGACGGGCGAACGTCGCCGATTGACACTCAGGATGTGGCGGAGGTGATCGCTATTATCCTGGCCGATCCGGCGCCCCACATCGGCAAAGTTTACGAACTGACGGGGCCGCGGTCACAGGACATGCGCGCCATGGCGGCGGAATATTCAGACGCGCTAGGCCGAACCATCACCTATGTGGACGTCCCGTTGGAACAATGGCGGGACCAGGAACTTCGCAGCCGCAATCTGCCTGACTATCTCTTCGGGCATCTGCTTACCATGGCCCGCCTGCATGCCGCCAATCGATATGATCGGCTCACGCACGAGGTCCAGGCCATCACCGGAAAGCGCGCGACAAGCTGCCGCGACTTCGTCCTGCGTAACGCCGAATTATTCGCGCCGGACGCCTCGCTGACTAAGGTTTCGGGAGCGAAATGAAAACCATCCCCCAGTTCCAATTGTGAAGATTTGTGTTGTCCGGATCAGTACCGCGAGCGGTAGCGAGCGGTTGTTGACAAAGGCGACGCTCGCTACCGCTCGCGGTACTGACCCAACGTCAACCACAAAATACGTTAGCGCCAGGAAATATGAACATGTTTCATATACTCCGCCTGACCATTTAGTAAGGCCAGCTCCAGTTCTTCACTTCCGGCATGTCGTCGCCGTATTCGCGGACGTATAATTTGTGCTCCACCAGTTTGTCGCGCAAGAACTGCTTGAAGTGCGCGCCTGTGCGCTGCAATTTCGGCGTGCGATCCACCACGTCGCCCGCCAGATGGTAGCGATCGAGGTCATTCATCACTGTCATATCGAACGGGGTTGTGGTTGTGCCCTCTTCCTTGTAGCCTCGTACGTGCAGGTTGTCGTGACCGGCGCGGCGATAAGTCAACCGGTGAATCAGCCATGGATATCCATGATAAGCGAAGATGATCGGCGTCGAGACGCCGAACATAGAATCGAACTCGCGATCCGAGAGGCCGTGCGGGTGTTCGGTGGAAGGTTGCAGTGTCATCAGGTCCACCACGTTGACGACTCGAATTCTGATGCCCTGGAAATGCTGGCGGAGCAGATCGACAGCGGCCAGAGTTTCCAATGTGGGGACATCGCCGGCGCATGCCATCACCACGTCCGGCTCGGCGCCCTGGTCGGTGCTCGCCCAGGGCCAGACGCCGATCCCCTGTGTGCAATGCTCTATAGCGTCGTTCATGCTCAGCCACTGCGGTTGCGGCTGCTTGCCGGCCACAATCACGTTCACATAATTGCGGCTGCGCAAACAGTGATCCGCGACTGAAAGCAGACAATTCGCATCCGGCGGCAGATAGACGCGAATTATGTCCGCCTTCTTGTTCATCACATAGTCGATAAACCCCGGGTCCTGGTGGCTGAAGCCGTTATGATCCTGCCGCCAGACGTGAGAAGTCAGAAGATAATTGAGAGACGAAATGGGCCGCCGCCAGGGAATGTTGCGTATAACTTTGAGCCATTTCGCATGCTGATTGAACATCGAGTCCACAATGTGAATGAAAGCCTCATAACAGGAGAAGAAGCCGTGACGTCCGGTCAACAGATATCCTTCCAGCCATCCCTGACACAGGTGCTCGCTTAAAACCTCCATCACTCGCCCGTCCGGCGAGAGATTCTCATCCGTCGGCAGGAGCCGTTCCATCCAATTCTTATCCGTAGCCTGATACAGAGCCTCCAGCCGGTTTGACGCGGTCTCATCAGGACCGAAAACCCGGAAATTGCCGAGGTCTTTGTTCAGTTTCATCACGTCGCGTAAAAACGCGCCGAGGACTCTGGTGGATTCGGCGATTTCCGCGCCCGGTTTGGCCACCGGAACGGCGTATGTCCTGAAGTCCGGCATCACCAGGTCTTTCAGCAGCAGGCCGCCATTCGCATGCGGATTCGCTCCCATGCGCCGGGCGCCTTTCGGCGCGAGTTCCGCCAATTCGGAAATCAGTTTTCCATTCTCATCGAACAACTCTTCAGGACGATAGCTCCTCATCCAGTCTTCGAGAATCTTCAGATGCTCCGGCTTGCGCTTCAGATCGGCGACCGGCACCTGATGCGCGCGCCACGTTCCCTCGACCGGTTTGCCGTCCACGAATTTCGGCCCCGTCCAGCCTTTCGGGCTGCGCAGAATGACCATTGGCCAGATGGGAAGTTCGCCCGATGCTTTGGGTCCATTTGAGCGGGCTTCGTTCTGGATGGCGTGGATTTCTTCAATGATCGCGTCGAGCGTCGCCGCCATCGCCTGGTGCATAGGTTCCGGTTCGTCGCCTTCAACAAAATATGGCTTGTATCCGTATCCAGTGAAAAGTTGAATCAATTTGTCGTCGCTGAGACGGCCCAGAATGGTCGGATTCGCGATTTTGTAACCGTTCAGATGAAGTATGGGGAGCACTGCCCCGTCACGCGCCGGATTCAGAAACTTATTTGAATGCCAGCTCGTGGCGAGCGGCCCTGTCTCGCTCTCGCCATCACCGATCACACAACAGGCCAACAGGTCTGGGTTGTCGAAGACCGCGCCGTATGCATGCGCCAGGGCATAGCCCAGTTCCCCGCCCTCGTGGATCGAGCCCGGCGTTTCCGGGGCGGCATGACTCGGGATTCCGCCGGGGAATGAAAATTGCTTGAACAGCTTTCTCATGCCTTCTTCATTTTGCTGGATGTTGGGATAAAGCTCGGTATAGGTCCCTTCCAGGTATGTGTTCGCCACCATGCCCGGCCCGCCGTGGCCAGGGCCGCAGATATAGATCACATTCAAGTCAAGCTTTTTGATCAGCCGGTTGAAGTGCGCATAAATGAAATTGAGTCCTGGCGTCGTCCCCCAATGCCCGAGCAGGCGGGGCTTGACGTGTTCGAGTTTAAGCGGTTCACGCAGCAGCGGGTTGGCGTAAAGGTATATCTGGCCGACGGAAAGATAATTCGCCGCGCGCCAGTAGGCGTCCATTTTACGCAATTCTTCATTGGAGAGGGGCTGCGAATCAACTGAAATCCTGGCGATAGCCGAAGTCATAGAAGTTTCTTTCATGCGCGAAAGTTGTGGCGCGAGTCGTTTACTCGCGCTGCCTTACGGTGAAATAGCGCGAGTAAACAACTCGCGCCACGCGGCGCCGTCATCCTCGATCGCCTTTACGCAACC
>DASUFM010000481.1:0-5650 GCA_036274535.1 Blastocatellia bacterium | reverse complement strand
TGATGGCGTATTTGTCATCATTTTATGGAACGGTTGAAAAGATCTTATGAGTCGCATATCATTGTGTCGCGTAGCCGCGCGTAGCCGCGCGCGTCAGGCCTCGGTCCGCTCGCATTTCTCGATCCGCTTGCATCAGGTGGTGACGAAGGAGGTCAGGCATGGAAGTCATTCAGGAAAAGCGCACCAGCATGTTGTTTCTCTCGCTCAAAGGACGCATCGACGAGAACAACTCTCATACGCTGGAAGAGAGCTTGACCAATTTGATTAATAATGGCGCGAAGGAATTGATCATTGATTGCTCGCAGCTCGAACACATCAACAACGCCGGGCTTCGCACATTGCTCAATATCGCCAAAAAGGCCCTGGACGCCGAGGGGCGGATCGCCCTACACTCACTTAGCCAATCGGCAAAGGATATTTTTGATAAGACCGGGTTCTCGATGGTTTCGAGGATCTATGAAACTCGCGAAGAGGCGATCGCCAATGTAGCCGCATCCGGCCTTCTCACTCAGCGTGAAAAACAGCGATTTTTCGACGATAAATAATCCGGCGCAACCGGAACGATGTGGCAGTTATGGATAAACCTCCCCTAGCGGCGCCTGAAAAAGAGCGGCCAAAGATAGCGCTGGTTCTGGGAACCGGCGGGATCAAGGCGAACGCCGGGCTCGCGCTCTTCGATTTTTTCGCCGAGCAGAAAATTCCGGTCGATTTGCTGGTCGGATGCAGCGGCGGCGCGCTCATCTGCGCTTCCATCAGCGCAGGATACTCCACGGATGAGGTCCGCTCATACGCCACGACTCGATTTAAAAAGGAACTGTTCACGAAGTACGACCGCCGGTCGGTGCTCGGTGTTTTCAATTCACGTCTGGGAACCTTCGACCAGAAATCCGGCCTTCTGGACCCGAGCGGATATAAGAAGGCTTTACGCGAATATTTCGGCGACAAACGCCTGGAACAAACCAGCCCCCGCACTCTCCTTCAGACTACGGACGTGGAGACCGGAGAAGGAGTCGTCCTGACCAGAGGACTCCTCGCGGACGCGGTCTACGCCTCATGCGCGTTCTTTCCCGCCTTTCCTCCGATAAACATTGACGGCCGCTACCTTGGAGACGGCATCTACAGCGCGCCCGTCCCGGTGATGGAGGCCATCAAAAGGAACATGGACGTGATCATCGCCATGGATTTCCAGGAAAAGGTGAGGACCCAGCCCAAAGGTTTTTTTGACTGCTTCTACCGGCACATCAGCAATACCATGGCCACGCTGACGCGCAGCCAGATGTTCCTTTCGATCGGGATGCACCATCACGAGATCGTGATCGTCGAAGTCAAATTCGAGCACACCATAAATCCCTGGGACGTGCATGAAATGCCAGCGATCTTCGAGGCGGGCCGTAAGGCCGTGGAGGCTCATAAAGGCGCGATCCTGTCCGCGATTGAAAGTTTTTCCAAAAAGAAATCTGCCGTCGAGCCACAACCGGCCCAGGCTGAGGAAAGCAGGAAGCCGATTGCTCCCAGCCCTTCTGAAGAAAGTAAAAAGCCGATCAAGGACTCAGCGCCTCCACGCGGCGCTCCTCGACGAACCGTAGCCCTCGACAAATCCACCGTGGCTGAAGACATGCCCAACCCGGGCCGCACGGATTTGTAAGGCTAATCTTCAAGAGTATTCGGCCATTGGTCGCCGGTCATCGGTCAATGGCCCTTAGTCACTCGCCATCGGTCATCGGCGTTAAAAGCGGATAGCCAATGACAAATGACAAACGACAAACGACAAATGACGTAAAGATGAAAGGGCGCATGTGGTTAAGTTCACTGTCCTGTCAATCGCGGTTTTGCTTCTGCCGGCCATAGCTCATGGCCAGTCGGATAGCCAGGTCGAAACAGGCGCAATCCAAAAGTCAGCGGAGGTGGGGCAGGTAGGATGGTCTCTGCCGGTTCGCGCTTTTGTTTCGTCCAATACGCAGGCCAATACGCAGGGCGAAAGGCTCAGCTTCCAACAGGCCGTGGATATGGCCCTGCGGCATAACCGGCTGGTCAATCACGAGAAACTGGAGGTCGAGAAGGCTTCCGACCGTATCGCCGCGGCCGCCACGCGGCGGCTGCCGGGATTCGACGTTTCCCTGTTTCAGTACCAATGGCTCAATCCGCCCGAATTCCGATTCAGGCAGGGCGTCTTCGGAACATTTCCGGGCCTCGGGCCGGTTCCGCCGGTCAATACGGCGATCGAATCTTCCCGCGGCCCCAGCGCCTTCATATTTGCGCGGGCGACGCAGCCGATCACCCAACTGCATCGCATCGGGCTGGCCGTTAAAATGAGCGAAGCCAGTCGCGATATCGCCGAAGCCAGGCTCGAATCGAAGCGCAGAGAAGTCACCAATCAGGTCAAACGGGCTTATTACGCCATACTGCAAACGCAAAGCGCGCTCGAAGCCTCCGAAGACAGGCTCAAGCTCTATCGCGAGCTTGACCGCGTCGTCGGCGAATATGTGGTTCAACAGGTGGCGCTCGAAGCCGAAAGCCTCGACGTCAAGACGCGGCTTGCGAAGGAAGAATACGAATCGCTCAAGACGCGCAATAACCTCGCGGCGGCCAAAGAGACGCTCAATTACCTGATGGGGCGCGACATCCGAACCGAGTTCTCCGTCAACCCGATTTCCGCCGGCGCGATGTATGAAGTCGATCTTTCCTCGGCGCAGTCCAGGGCGCTGGCCGAACGCCCCGAGATCAAAGAAGCGCAACTGAAACTGAAACTGGCCCAATATGATTACCGGCTCAAGAAGGCCGAAGCCATCCCCGACGTCAGCCTGACTTTAGGTTACTTCTCCGCCCTGGGGGTTTCCGTTCTGCCGCAGAACGCGACAGGCGTGGGTTTCACGGTGAACTGGGAGCCGTTCGATTGGGGGCGCCGCAAAACCGAGTCGGCGGCAAAGCGAAAAACCATCGAACAGGCGCGCGAGGGATTGCGCGAAGCCGAGGCGCAGGTCCTGCGCGACGTGAGCGACCGATACCGAAAATTGCAGGAGGCGCGCGCGCTGCTTCGCGTCAGCCAGTTCGACCAGGAATCGGCGCGCGAAAAACTGCGAGTCGCGACCAACAAGTACGCGCAGGAGGCCGCCCTCTACAAGGACGTGCTTCAGTCGCAAGCCGGGCTCGCGGAAGCCGGAGACCGCTATCAGCAGGCGCTTCTGGCGTTCTGGACCGCGCGAGCCGATTTTGAAAAAGCCATCGGCGAGTTGTAACGCCACAAAGACACAGATGCACAGAGACAAGGGGACAAGGAGACAGGGGGGCAAGGAGATAAGGAGAATTTTTCTCTCCGCCTCCCCTTCTCCCTGTCTCCCCTTCTCCTTGTCCTTCTCTTCAGCGAGATGATGATGAAAACGAATCTACGATTGATGATACCGTTTCTGTTTTGCGCGGCGTGTCTGTCTGGCTGTAGCCATGCGGAAAGCTATCAGAAGCCCGCCAAACCGGTGCAGGCGCAGGGAGCGCAGAGTTATTATCCGGGCGGCGAACCGGGCGCCGGAGAGCGTTATTCGGCCAACATCCTGCCCTCGTCGCAGACCGAACTGGCCTTCAAGTACGGAGGCTTTCTGAGCGAGATTCACCAGATCAAAGGCGCCGATAATAAAATGCGTTCCGTGCAGGAAGGCGACATAGTGGGAAAAGGGACTGCGCTGGCCCGGCTGCGCGGGGACGATTTCGCGGCTAAAGTGGAGCAGGCGCAGGCGCAATTGGCCGAGGCGCAATCCGCGATCGAGACCAACCAGGCGCAATTGTCTGAAGCCGAAGCGGCCCAGCGCCAGGCGGAGCGCGATCTGGACCGCGCCACAAAACTTCTGGAGGCGCGCAGCCTCGTCAAACCCGAATACGAAAACGCAAAAACCAGGGTCGAGCTGGCGCAGGCGAAGGCCGAGGCGGTTCGCGCGCAGCGCAAGGTCATAGAAGCCAAAATCAGCGGCGCCAGGGCGATCCTGAACGAAGCGAAACTTGCCCAGCAGGACGCGGCGCTGCGCGCGCCCATGGATTGTTACGTGCTGAAGAGAATGGCCGAAGTCGGATCGGTGATTGCGCCGGGCCGGCCGGTCTTCGTGGTGGCTGAGAGGTCTCCGGTCAAGGCGGTGTTCGGCGTCCCGGATCTGACGGCGCCGAAAATCAAACCGGGCATGGCGCTGACATTGACGGCGGAAGCCATTCCGGGCGCCGAATTCAAAGGCTGGATCTCAAATGTCTCGCCCGCCGCCGATCCTCGCAGCCGCGTCTTCGACGTCGAGGTGACGATCCCGCAACCGCCGCCGGGATTGCGGCCCGGAATGATCGCCGCGCTTACTCTGCCCACGGTTAAGTCATCAACGCCCGTGACAGTCATCCCGATCAACGCGATCGTCAGACTGAAACAATCTCCCGAAACTTACGCCGTCAACGTGGTTACCGAGCAGGGCGGCCTGCAGGTCGCGCGCCAGCGGCCGGTCAAGCTGGGCGAGGCCTTCGGCAATATGATCGCCGTCACCGAAGGACTCAAGCTCGGCGAGCGAGTCATTGTTTCAGGCGCGGCCCTGGTGGTGGATGGAGAACAGGTCAAGGTTATACCTTAGGAGTTAAACCTGCCCACTGCCCACTGTTTTCTAGGAAATTTGAGATTTGAGATTGGGTCATTCCTGATTGCCCTGGAGGAAAAATGCAATACGAATCGCCAGTCAACCCACATAAAAAGCCGGTCAACTGGCCGATCACTATTTTCATGCTGTTGTTTCACGCCGGCGCGGTGGTCGCCCTTTTCAATTTCAGTTGGGAGGCGCTCGGGGTCTCCGTCCTGATGATCTGGATCACCGCCGGACTCGGGATCAGCATGGGCTATCATCGGCTGCTCACCCACCGCGCTTTCGCCACTCCGAAAGTGGTCGAATACTTTTTGACCATCTGCGGCGCGCTCGCGATGGAAGGCGGCGCGATCTCCTGGGTCGCGAGGCATCGCCTTCATCACGCGCGCCCGGACCAGGACGACGATCCTCATTCACCGCGTCATGGCTTGTGGTGGTCGCATCTGGGGTGGGTCGTGAACGGCGAATCGGACCACAGCGAAGTTCAATCCCTCACGCGATACGCGCAGGATCTGGCGAAAGACCGCTTTCATCTCTGGCTCTCACGATGGAATTTCGTTCCGCAGATTTTTCTGTTCGCGATCCTGTATTGGGCCGGGGGATGGCAGTTCATCTGGTGGGGGATCTGCGCCCGCGTCGTTTACGTCTGGCATGCGACGGGCCTTGTCAATTCGCTGGGGCATGTCATAGGCCGCCGCCGCTTCGAGACTCCCGACAATTCGCGCAACATGTGGTGGCTGGCTTTGTTCACTTTCGGCGAAAATTGGCACAACAACCACCACGCGTATCCGGCCTCCGCGCGGCACGGCCTGGCCTGGTACGAGATAGACCTCAGTTGGTACGTAATCTGGGCGATGAAGAAAATCGGAATCTTCAGGAAAGTCCGTCTCGCCGAATTGCCTGACAGGTCGTCCGGCGCCGGCAAAACCGAGGAAACAGCGACAACAGCCAGTTGAATCAACAAAATTTCAAGCAGGCGGTAATACGGCAGGGAGTTCGCCCCCTTCCTATTCAGCCCCCCACTCGAGAACGAGGAAATTAGGAAATATGGA
>DASUFM010000480.1:0-4040 GCA_036274535.1 Blastocatellia bacterium | reverse complement strand
AGAGGGACGGAGAGAAATCTCGTCTCTCCGTCCCTCTTTCTCTCCGTCCCTCTGTCTTTCTGATTACTCGCCGCGAACGTCAATCTCGCCGTCAACTACGTCCACGACGAAGCTGGTGAACGCTTTCCACAAATTAGTGATCGGCAGTTTGACTTTTTCGTCGATCATGCGTTTGAGGAAGCGCGCGCCGTAAGCCGGGCTGAATCCCTGCTCGACGACGCGATTGATGGCGGCCTCGGTGATGGTCAGGCGCTTGTTCTGTCGCGACATCTGCCGCTGAATGGCGGACAGATAGAGTTGGGCGATCTGTTTAACTTCGTCCTGGGTCAGCGGCGAGAAAACCACGATCTCGTCTATGCGGTTGCGGAACTCCGGCGAGAATCGCGTTTCGGCCGCCTGCAGGACCGCGCGCTTGATCTCACTGACGTCGGCCGTGGTTTTCTGCCCGAATCCAAGAGGTTTCATGTACTTCTTGAAATTCTCCGAGCCGAGGTTCGAAGTCATGATAATTATCGCGTCGGAGAGGTAGACTTTCTTGCCGCGACCGTCAGTCAACCAGCCTTCGTCGAAAGCCTGCAGAAAGAGATTGAGCAGATAGGGCGACGCCTTTTCGACCTCGTCGAGCAGCAGCACTGTATAAGGGTTCTCGCGAAGGCGTTCGGTCAGAATGCCGCCGCGCTCCGAACCGACGATGCCGCGCGGCATGCCTATGAGTTTTTCGATGGCGACGGTCCCGTCCTGATATTCGCTCATATCGATTCGGACCATTTTCTCTTCGTCGCCGAACATCGCTTCGGCCACCGACTTCGCCAGTTCGGTCTTGCCGACGCCGGTCGGACCCAGGAACAGCAGCACGCCGTCCGGCTTATAGAAGTTTTCCTTGAGAGGGCCTTTGTTCAGCCGCAACCGCTGGGCGACGGCTTTGACGGCCTCTTTCTGGCCGATGACGCGGCGGGCCAGCAACTCCTCGAGGTCTTTGAAACGATCCGAGGTGTCGCGGAAGATCAGGTCGCGGGGAATGCGCGATTCCTGCGAGATCACCTCAATGATGTGTTCCGGCTTGACCTGCAGCGCGTTCGGTTCGTTTATTTCGACTTTCACCGAAGCGGTATCGAGCCAGCCGATGACCTTGTCCGGCATGTGAAGGTTGCGGATGTAGCGCGGCGCCATCTCGAGCGCGGTCTCGATCGCCGCGTCCGTGATCTGAACGGAGTAGTTCTTCTCCAGACGCGAACGAATGCCCTGCAAAATCTGGCGCGTCTCGCTCAGGCTCGGCTCGTCGACCTTGACCAGCCGGAACCGGCGGGCCAGGGCTTCGTCCTCGGCGATGTATTCCTTGTACTCGGTCAGCGTGGTCGCGCCGATGATTCGGATTTCGCCTCGCGCCAGAGCGCCTTTGAACATATTGGCCGCGTCTGAGGACGCCCCGAGGGCCGAACCCGCGCCGATGATCGTGTGCGCCTCGTCAACAAAGAGGATGAGGTCGCTTCTCTCCTTAACCTCCTGGATGATCCCCTGGAGCCGTTCCTCGAACATTCCGCGAAGCATGGTGCCGGCGACTATGCCGGACATCTGCAACTGTACGATGTGTGAATTGCGCAACCGCGCGGGAACTTTCGACGGTTCAAGTTCGATCATGCGGGCGAGGCCTTCGACCACCGCGGTCTTGCCGACGCCCGATTCCCCCACGAGCATCGGCGAATTCGCGCGCTCGCGGTGGCATAGAACTTCGATCATCTGTTGAATCTCGCGCTCACGCCCGATGATCGGGGGCAGTTTATCCTGCCGCGCGAGCTTGTTGAGAGAGACGCCGAAATGTTTCAGATATGGCGGAAGCTCGTACTTCTTGCGGAGCGATTCGGTCTGTTCTTCGCGAGTGCGAACGCGTTGAGAGATCGTCTCGGTCGCATCGCCCGGATCGACGCCCAGTCGCCGCAGAATCTCGGCGGGCACGCCGTTCTGGTCGGTGAAGAGCGTGGCGAAAAGGTCGTAGGATTCTATAGTCTGGCGCCCCTGCGACCGCGCGCGCCTCAACGCCCGATTGAACAGGTCACGGGTCGGTTCCGGGATGGCCATCTTGCGCCCCGTGTGGATGGGGCTTTTGGCCAGTTCCTGGTCCAGCAGACGCGTGACCGAATGGGGGTCTATGCCGACCGCCTGCATCGTCTCGCTGAAAAGCGCGCTTTCAATTTCGCCCAGCGCCGTGAATAGGTGCACTACAGAGAGGAAGTTGTGATCGCGGCTCTTCGATACTTCGATGGCGCGGCGGACAACTTTCTGCCCCGTCTCGGAAAATTTATCAGTCATTGAACCAAGGTCAATCACGGTCTTTCACTCCAGTTTAGATACTCCTTCAATTCACGGCCTGACTGGCCGATCGTATCGCATCCTGCGCCTGCTCTTATATTTAATGGATCAGGTTGATTTTTAAGCCCCACTTACGGCGTCATTTTTGTATGAAACGCCGGAAAACTCCGAGAGATTCATCTCAGAGTCTCTAAGCTATCGGAGCGCCACCATCATGTCAAGACGCATCAAATGTTCAGAAGATGGTTAATGGTTGGTGATTGGTGGCTGGCGGTTGGTGAAGGATGATTATTAAATAACCAACCACCAGCCACCAGCCACCAAACACTCTAATCGTGGCCTTCGCCCGGCGCCGAGGTCGCTTTTTCCGGCGCCTCCGCGACGGCGGCGTCTGTCGTGAGCAACAGGCCCGCGATCGAAGCCGCGTTCTGCAGGGCGGCGCGGACGACTTTGGCCGGATCGATGATGCCCACTTCAAGGAGGTCTTCGATCTGGCGCGTCGCGGCGTTGTAACCGACGTTCTTCTTCTCGGGTCGGACCTTGCCAACGATCAATGAGCCGTCCTGGCCGGCGTTCTCGGCGATGCGCCGCAGGGGCTCTTCCATGGCGCGGCGCAGGATCTCGAGGCCGGTCTTCTCATCGCCCTCGACTTCGAGGGCGCCGAGCGCCTTGGCCGCGCGCAGCAACGCCACGCCGCCTCCCGGCACAACGCCCTCCTGGGCCGCGGCCTTGGTCGCATGCAAGGCGTCCTCGACGCGCATCTTCTTCTCCTTCATCTCGATCTCGGTGGCCGCGCCGACCTTGATCACGGCGACGCCGCCGGCGAGTTTGGCCAATCGCTCCTGAAGCTTCTCACGGTCATAATCAGAGGTCGTCTCCTCGATCTGTTTGCGGATCGTGGCGATGCGCCCCTGCATCGCCGACTTCTTGCCCGCGCCTTCGATGATCGTGGTGTTGTCTTTGTCAATGATCGCTTTCTTGGCTTCGCCCAGGTCGTCGAGCGTGACGTTTTCAAGTTTGACGCCGATGTCTTCGCTGATCACCCGCCCGCCCGTCAGGACGGCGAGGTCTTCGAGCATGGCCTTGCGGCGGTCACCGAAGGCCGGCGCCTTGACCGCCGCAACCTTCAACGCCCCCCGTAATTTGTTGACGACCAGAGTGGAGAGCGCTTCGGCCTCGACGTCTTCGGCGATAATCAACAGGCTGCGCCCGGCCTGCGCGATTTGCTGCAGGAGGGGGAAAATGTCATGCATCGAGGAAATTTTCTTCTCGTACAGCAGGATCAGCGGCTCATCGAGAACCGCCTCCATCTTATCGGGATTCGTGGTGAAATAGGACGAGATGTATCCGCGGTCGAATTGCATTCCCTCGACCACGTCGAGCGAGGTCTCGATCGTCTTGGCCTCCTCGACCGTCACGACGCCGTCTTTGCCGACCTTCTCCATCGCCTCGGCGAGCAGGTCGCCGATCTCCGTGTCGCCGTTGGCGGCGACGGCGCCGACATTGGCCAGGTCTTCCTTGTCCTTGACCTTCTTCGACATCTTTTCGATCTCGGCGACGGCGGCTTCGACGCCCCGGTCAATGCCCCGCTTGATGCGCATCGGGTTCGCGCCGGCAGTGACGTTCTTGTAACCTTCGCGGAAGATCGCCTGCGCCAGCACTGTCGCGGTGGTCGTGCCGTCGCCCGCCAGGTCGTTGGTCTTCGACGCGACCTCGCGCACCATCTGCGCGCC
>DASUFM010000479.1:0-4714 GCA_036274535.1 Blastocatellia bacterium | reverse complement strand
ATTGCTGAATCCGAACATCGGCCCCGTGACCGCCCAGGCCAGGATGACTATAACGGCCATCACAAAAGAGACCGGACGGCCCGTCACTCTGGCCGTCCATTTCGCAAAGCGCGTAAACCACGATTTGGATTTCGGTGGTCTCATGTGGAACCCATAGTTTACCACAAAGCTACGGGTCAGTACCGCGAGCGGTAGCGAGCGCGCCTCACATTGAGGCGCGCTCGCTACCGCCCGCGGGCTGACCCGTCTATATATGAATTTGAAAACCGCGCTAGAAACTGATTCGCGCCGCCAACTGGAACGCGCGCGGGCCGCCGGAGCCGAAGGTCTGGCCGACGCGCTGGTTGGGTTTTCCGAACGCGGCATTCGGCCCAAGAACTCCCGGCGTCGTAGTCGCCGGGCCGGCCAGATTGAAGTTGAAGTTCGCCAGGTTGCCGACATTGAAGATGTTGAACACTTCACCGATGAGGCGAAAATCGACTTTTTCTTTGAACCGGAACGTCTTCGTCACCCTGACGTCCTGCGAAGAAAAGTTGTCTCCAAGCTCGTAATTCGCCGGAAGCGCAATCGTGGGATACCTCTGATTCGCTATGCGCCCGGCCTGTCCGGCGGGCGTCAACGCGCCGGCGATGGTCGTGTTGTATCGATTCACCAAATCCGCCAGCTCGCCTTTGCCTATGAAACCGCTATGTTCGCGGCCCAACAGCTTCAGAAGCGGGGTGTAGCCGCCGGCCGACGTGTCAAGATTGCCTGTGTTGCTCAGGCCGCTGATGAATGGAGCTATCGGAGGACGGCTTTGGAAGGCCGAGAGCAGGGAAACCTGGAATCCCCATGGCAGATCGACCGATCCCGAGATATTCAGATTATGCTTCGGAAGATCCGCCCCATAAGTCGCGAAGAAATTATTCAGGTCCTGTGTCACGTCCAGGACGCTCTTGCTGTTCTGCAGGGCATATGACGCGGTGAATTGATAGCGGCTGGAGAAGCGCTTATCAGCCTTGAAGAGCAGCGCCTGATATCTGGATGTCGCGCCAGGCCACCAGAAATTGATGGGGCCGTTGGAGCATTGCGCGTTGGGATCTCTGGCTTGCGATGCGCCGCAGGCCGGAATGAGCGGCCCGGCGACCGAGTTGAAGCGGTTATAGTCGACGCTGGCGCCGAAGAAGCCGCCCGGCGTGCCGTGAATCATGTGCCTGTAGACGTAATCTCCCTGAACGACAAATCCATTCCCCAACTCGCGCTGAATACCGATATTGAAGTGCTGCGCCTGAGTCGTGGGGAAGTCGCGCGGGTATAACGCCCCGAGAGAATTGGCCTGTTTGGAAAGCAGGATCTGGGGCTGCGAGCCTGTGCCGGGGAATATTTTGTCCTGATCCGCGCGAAGCGTCGAAAGGTCCGCCAGGAACTGGCCGTACCTGTATGGGAAAGGAAACGCCTGTAGAAACGCGCTGGTGAAAGGCGCTCCGGTTCGCGGGTTGATCACGGCGGCGTTGCCGATGAACTGCCTGCCGCTACCCCCGATCACCGCGCGCTCTCCCAGCCGCCACCAGCCGAGCTGCGTGTCGTAGAAGATGCCCGCGCCGCCGCGAATGACGGTCGAGTTATTCTTCCCGAGTGACCAGGCGAAGCCCGCGGCCGGCGCGAAGTTCTTGTACTGTTTCTGCGTGGCGCTCAGATCGCTTCCGTAGATCGGCGCCAGCAGCGCCGGCTTCGGAAGGTCGTAGTTGAGAACGTTCGTTTCATGCGACCAACCCAAACCGTAATTCAACGTGAATTTCGGCGTGACCCTCCAGGTGTCCTGGGCGTAAAGGTGGAATCGCTCATTCTCTCTGGCGTCCTCGATGTTGAATGACGGCTGCGCGCGATCACCGATGCCGAGCAGGAAAGTAACCACCGGCAGTCCCCGAAGATCGGCGGCCGTGTTGATTGTCAGAGGCAAACCCAGAGTCGGGAAGAGGGCTCGCGGGACGCCGGCCGCCAGAAGGAATTCAGGAGACAGCAGGTAGACGCGCGCCGGATCGAAGAAGCCCCAATAGCCGGCGCCGTTGAAGTGCTCCCATTCGCCGCCGAATTTCACGCGATGCGCGCCGAGATCCCACGTTACGTTATCCGATAGTGGGAAGCGCCGCAGATCGCGGCCCTGCGGCGAGTTGAAGTTATTCCCCAGCGAGAAATTGACCGAGTTGAGATAGAAGACCTCCGGCCCGCCGGCGCCGGCGCAGAAGCCGTTGATGTCGCCGTTGCACGGCGCCGGGATGTTCCGGTTCTGCCAATACTGATAAGAGAACCGAAGTTCATTCACCACCCTGGGGCTGATGACTGTGGTCAGACCCAGCAGGTATTGGTCGACCCAGTTCTTGTTTGAGACGTGATTCGAGGGAAGCGTGGGAACGCCGGCGTTGAAAGGCCCGCTGTTTCTGTTCCCGTCATGAGAATATCGTATGAAGAGCGAATGCTTGTCGTTATAGCGGTAGTCGACTCTTCCACTCAATTGCTTGCCTGTATAAGGCGCGGGCGCGATTGTGGCGAATCCGGCTACAGACGCCAGGTCCGGCTGCACAACGTAGACGCCGAACTGATTCGTGTTTTCCAGGTTGAAGAAGAAATGGAGCTTGTCTTTTTTGACCGGGCCGCTGAATAAGAATCCGCCCTGCCGGCGAGCGAAGAATGGGTCGTTGGTTATCGCGGTTCGACCGAGGCTCGGATAGGCGGCCATATTGTGATCGCGGAAATAAAAATATCCGGCGCCGTGGAAATCATTGCTGCCGCCGCGCGTAGTGATATTGATCGCCCCAAAAGCCGTGATGCCCGTCGAGAGATCGAAGTTCGTGCTCGAAAGCTGGAATTCCTGCACGACCTCCTGCGAAAAGTTCTGTCCCGTGCCGCCTTCGACCGGATTGCGGATGTTGCCGCCGTCCACGGTGATCGCCGTGTGCGAGGCCGCGCCTCCCAGCACGGAGACGTTGAATTGCGCGTTGAATTGAGCGGGGTTGCCGAGCTGCACGCTCACGCCGGGTTCCAACTGGGCCAGGTTCAGGAAACTGCGCCCGTTAAGCGGCAGGCTGTCAATCTGCTTCCGCGTCACGACGCCCTGCACTGTGTTCGATTCGTAATTGATCGCCGACGCCGTCGCGCCCGTCACCGTGACGATTTCATTTGTCTGCCCGACTTGCAGCGAAATGTTGACTGTCGTGGTCGAGCCGGTGAGGACCGTGGCGATCCGCAACAGAGCGCTGAAGCCTTTCGCCACGACCTTCACTTCGTAATCGCCCGCGGGCAGCGAAGGGGCCGAATAGAATCCCTCCGAATCGCTTTCCACCGTGCGCGTCGCGCCGGTCTCTTTATTGGTCAATGTCACTACGGCGTTCGGAACCACGGCGCCCGTGGCGTCCGTTATGGAGCCGGCCAGGGAGCCGGTCGGGACTTGCGCGAAGTTTGCCGAAACCAAAAAAACTGCTGAGAGCAGCGCGAAAAATGAACGACTGGCGGTTCGTCGCATAGGATCCTCCTTGATTGTGATCGGTTATATGGAACTGATGGATAATTCCAGATATAGTCCTGCGATTTTTGATCACCCCAAAGAGAAACCGGACACGAACTGTTTGGGATCCGAGATTATTTTTTCAAATACTGGTCGAACCATTCGATCGCCAGCTTGATCGCCTGTTGGCGCTGTTCGAAGTAGATGCCATAGTGCTTGATGTTCGGAACGGAGACGTATTTCTTTTTTGTTCCCGGCATTCGGTCGTAAGCGAGTTTCGCATGGTCTTTGTTGTCGAAGAGTTCTTCCTTCTCGGCGACGATGAAGAGCACGGCGCAGTCTTTGACATTCGCGGCCTCTTCGACCGGGGCGTAATGAAGCATCTTGTCTCGAATCGGCGCGCCGATCAGATTGCCGACGACTTTGGCGCGCGGTTCCGGATAGCCCATCTCGCCGCGCGCTCGTCTGGTCGCCTCGCCGTAAGTCGTTTTAGCTTCATCCGCGCTGGCCGCCACCCAGCGCGAATCGAATGCGCCGACCTGGCTGACGACGGCCTTGACGCGAGGGTCGCGCGCCGCGACGTAAAAGACGTGGCCGCCGGAATAGCTCGATCCACGCAGCCCGACGCGCTCCTTGTCCACCGCCGGTTCGCCCATGGCCCAATTGATGACGCTAAACCAGTCGGTCGTCTGTTCGAGCGGGTCTACGTATTCTCGCAACTCTTCCACCTGCGCGAAGAAGATGCGGCCGTCCTTTTTTTCAGGCGCTGTTTTCAACACAATGCGCCCGTCGCTCTGTCCCCAGCCGCGATAATCGAAAGTGACTACCAGGTAACCGGCGTTCGCCAGCGCAATCGAGTCCAGGCGGAAATTGGCCGCGACGCCGCCCCAGCCGTGCGCCTGAATGATCGTAGGCAGCGGCTTGCCCGCCAGCGATTTCAGCGAGTAAATCTCCGCGTGCAGCCGCACGCCTTCGCTGATGATGTTCGCAACGCGGAAATCGATATTTTCCGGCGCCTTGAATCCTGACGCGGCCTGCTGCGGCATGGCCGCCGGATCAGCCGCCCGCGTCGTCGAAGCCTGCTGCGCGCGCGCGACGCTGATCGTCGCAAGAATTGTGACGAGAGAAAAGAAGATTCTGGTCAGAGATCGCATCATCAGTTTTGGCTCCTTATCTCGACTTTGTCCATTGTGAGATCGGCGCCGGAGCGCCGATCTCACAATGGACAAAGTC
>DASUFM010000478.1:0-9669 GCA_036274535.1 Blastocatellia bacterium | reverse complement strand
GTTTTAAGCGCAATTGTCTTTCTGCCGGTCCTCTTCGCGGCCCTCTGGCTGGGAGGGCCGATCTGGTTTTCTGCGATCGCCGCGGCGGGTGTCCTGATCGGCCTTTATGAATATTATCGGCTGGCCTCGCGGGGCGGCGAGATTCAGGGCCTGGCGGCGGCGGCGGCGACGCTCGCCGCTTTTTATTTTGGACGGCTTGAATTGATCGTCGCGATCATCGCGGCGCTGGTAATCGTCGAAATACTCTCGCAGCTTTTCACCCGCGCGAAGGATGAAGATTTCAGCGAAATGCTGCCCGCGGCGGCGACGAGGGTTTTCGGCGTTTTGTATGTCGCCGTGCTCGGCGGGTACATTATTGCGATTCGCGCAATAGAAAGCCCGATCCCGAAGCTTGCGCCGAAACTGTTGACGCTGTTTTTCATAATTGTCTTTGCAGGAGACACGGGGGCCTATTACACTGGACGCGCGATGGGACGCAGGAGGCTCGCGCCGCGCGTCAGTCCCGGCAAAACCGTGGAGGGCGCGATTGGCGGGCTGCTTGGAAATGTAGTCGCCGCGCTGATCGCGCATTTCACATTCTTCCCTGAATTGAAGATCGTTTACGCGATCCCGCTGGCCCTGGTAATGGGCGCGCTCGGAATCACGGGCGATCTATGCGAATCAATGCTCAAGCGCGGCGCGAGGGCGAAGGACGCCGGCAACCTGATTCCCGGGCATGGCGGCTTGCTCGACCGTTTGGACAGCATGCTTTTCAACGCTCCTCTTCTCTACTACTTTTACTGGATATTCCTGAGATAACCAGTTGGTTCATCTGAAACTGAGTTTATGAAACAGATTGCGATTCTGGGTTCGACCGGCTCGATCGGACGCAACACCTTGCGCGTCGTCGATGCCTTAAAAGGCGCTTTCGGAGTCGCGGCGCTCGGCGCCGGATCAAATGTCGAACTCCTGGCTGAGCAAGTCGAACAATGGCGTCCGCGAATTGTCTCGGTGAGCGATGAAGGGAGCGCCGAAAAGCTGCGTCATGAGTTGGGGCGGCGGGGCGTGGTCTCGCGGCCGGAGATTTTCGCCGGCGTCGAAGGGTTGTGCGAAGTGGCGACCTGCGACGGCGCCGAGATCGTGATCGGCGCCGTCGTCGGCGCGCGCGGCCTGCTGCCGACTTACCGCGCGCTGGAACTGGGGCGCCGCGTCGCGCTGGCGAACAAGGAAACGCTGGTCGTGGCCGGCGAACTGATGATGCGCGCGGCCGAGAAATCCGGCGCCGAGCTGCTGCCTGTCGACAGCGAACACAACGCTCTGCATCAATGCCTGCGCGGCGAAAACCGCCGCGAAGTGAGGCGGCTGATCCTGACCGCGTCCGGCGGGCCTTTCCGCAATTCGTCGAAGGAAGAGATAGAGAACGCCACGCCCGCCCAGGCGCTGCGACATCCGACGTGGACGATGGGCGCGAAAATCACCGTCGATTCGGCCACGATGATGAACAAAGGACTCGAGGTGATCGAGGCCCGATGGCTTTTCGACGCCTCCGCGGACGAGATAGACATTCTCGTGCATCCGCAATCGGTGGCGCATTCGATGATTGAACTGGTCGATGGATCGATCATCGCGCAAATGGGCGTCACGGACATGCGCCACGCGATCCAATATGCGTTGACCTATCCCGAACGCCGTCCGGCGGACCTTCCTCCGCTCGACCTGACCACGCTCGGCAAGCTCGAATTCTTCGCGCCGGATCCGGAGAAATTTCCCTGCGTTGCGCTCGCTTACGACGCGCTCCGCCGCGGCGGCGCCATGCCCGCGGTCCTGAACGCCGCGAATGAAGTCGCGGTCGCCGCATTCCTGGACGAAAAGATCAAATTCGGCGACATCCCGCGCCTGATCCGCGCCGCCTGCGAAGCCCACAAGCCACAGACCGCTTCGAGCCTCGACGCGGTGCTCGCGGCTGACCGATGGGCGCGCGACTGGGTTGAACAGAAAATCGCCGGTCAGTGGACAGCCGCAAACGTAAATTGATACAAATAGAAACCATCCACTAAGCCACACGAAGAAGCACAAAGGAAAATAAAAATTTTTCGTGGCTCTTCGTGTAGCTTCGTGGACTATCTTTGGAGGGACCATGAAACGCATCACCCTGCACGGATGGCTCATCGCAGCGTTCATTTTCGCCGTCGCGGTTCAATCGGACGCCAGACAGGAGCCCGAACCTGCTTTCGATCTGACCAGTGCGATGATTCCGATGCGTGACGGCGTGAAGCTCAACACCAACATCTTCATCCCGAAAAACGCCGCCAAACCGCTGCCGATCATACTCGAACGCACGCCTTACAGAGCGCCGGATTCGGCGCGCGGACTGGCGCAGGGCAGATTCGCGGCGCTGGCCGCCAGCGGCTACATCTTCGTCTTTCAGGACATTCGCGGGCGCTACAAATCCGAAGGCCAGTTCGTAATGCAGCGGTCGCCGGTCTCCTTGCTCAGCGAAAATAACGATCCGAAAGTAGTCGATGAAGTCACCGACGCTTACGACACAATCGATTGGCTGATAAAGAACGTTCCCAACAACAGGCGCGTCGGGATAATGGGCATATCTTATCCGGGTTGGACGGCGGCGATGGCCACGCTCGCGCCGCATCCGGCCTTGAAGGCGGCTTCGCCGCAGGCCTCGCCGGCGGACATGTTCATGGGCGACGATTTCCATCACAACGGCGCGTTCAGGCTGAGCTACGGCTTCGAGTACGCGACAATGATGGAAACCAACAAGGAGCAGGCCAGATTCGAATTCGATAGATACGACACCTACGAATGGTACCTTCAGTTGGGAGCGCTCTCGAACGCCAACGAGAAATATCTGAACGGCAAAATTCCCACATGGAACGATTTCGTGGATCATCCCAATTACGACGAGTTCTGGCGGCGGCAGGCGATGGCCGGATATTTGAAAAAACCGCTGGTTCCGATGCTCACCGTCGCCGGCTGGTGGGATCAGGAAGACTTTTACGGCCCGCTCAAGATTTATGGGACGCTGGAACCCAACGACCAGAAGCGAATCAATTTCTTCGTCGCGGGGCCGTGGAATCACGGCGGATGGGCGCGTTCGGACGGGAGCAGTCTCGGCAAAATCAAATTCGACAGCAACACCTCGCTGTATTACCGCGAAAAAATCGAAGCGCCCTGGTTCGCCTACTGGCTGAAGGATGAAGGCAAGCTCGGAATGACCGAAGCGATCACATTCCAGACCGGTTCGAATGAGTGGAAAAGTTACGATCAATGGCCTCCGCGCAACGTCACATCCGAGCGTAATCTCTACTTTCAGGCGAACGGCAAACTTTCTTTCGACGCGCCTGCGGAAACAAGCCAGAGCGCGTTCGATAGTTACATCTCCGATCCGGCCAACCCGGTCCCCTATCGCCAGCGGCCGGTCGAGCCGACTTATTACCCCCGCGGCTCCGGCTGGAGAGAATGGCTGGTCGAAGACCAACGCTTCGCCCAAAAACGTCCCGACGTATTGAGCTGGGAAACAGCCCCGTTGACCGAAGACGTGACGATCACCGGCGACATCGCCGCTCATCTGTTCGCTTCAACGACGGGAACCGACAGCGACTGGATCGTAAAACTGATTGACGTTTACCCGGAAGATTATCCGAAAGATTACAAAATGGGCGGGTATCAATTGATGATCGCCAACGACGTTTTTCGCGGCCGTTTCCGCAAAAGTTATGAAAAGCCCGAGCCGATCGCGCCGGACAAAGTCAATGAATACGTCATTGACCTCCATCAATGCGATCACCGTTTCCTGAAAGGCCACAAGATCATGGTTCAGGTTCAGAGCACGTGGTTTCCGGTGATCGATCGCAACCCACAGAAATACATCGAGAATATCTTTAAAGCCAAAGAAGAGGACTACATCAAGGCGACACAGCGGGTATTTCGATCAAAGGAATCTCCATCGCATCTGCGGGTGATGGTCGCTAAATGAGTGTGGCGCGAGTTGTTCACTCGCGCATCCTCAACTGGAAGATGCGCGAGTGAACAACTCGCGCCACACTCATTGTTGCATTTCTATTTCACGTTCGCCGGTTCAAGCTTCGGCGCGAGCAGGTGGATGACCACCCAGGCGACCAGATAAGTCACGCCCGCGATGACGAACATCGGCAGGTAATAGCTCGGGTTTGCGTCCAGCACTTTGCCGGCGATAAGCGGCATCAGAGTGCCGCCGACCGCGCCGGCGCAACTGCCGATGCCGACGACCGAGCCTACCGCTTTGCGCGGGAACATATCCGCGGTCAGGGTGAACAGATTGGCCGACCATCCCTGATGCGCGCCGGCCGCAATGCCGATGAGGATCACGGCTGTCCATGCGCTCCTGGTGTAATATGCCACCGTTACGAGCGGCATCACTATCGCGAAGACGAGGAGCGCCGACTTACGCGCCCAGTTGACCGTCCAGCCGCGCTTGATGAGCGTCGAGGATATCCAGCCGCCGCCTACTGAGCCGACATCTGCAATCACGTAAACCGTCGTTAAATAGGGGATCAGATCGGTTCCCTTCACCCCGTAATTCTGATCGAGAAACTTCGGCAGCCAGAAAAGGTAGAACCACCAGACCGGGTCGGTCAGCATCTTGCCGAAGGCAAAGGCCCAGAGCTGGCGGTAGCGGAACAGAGGCAGCCAGGGAGTCTTCTCCGTCACTTCCTCCTTCTCGCCGTCACGGATCACCTTGAACTCTTCGTCCGACAGACGCGGGTGTTCTTCCGGGCGCTTGTAAAGTATCCACCAGAAGAAAAGCCAGATCAGGCCGGCGGCGCCGGTGAATAAGAACGCGCTTTGCCAACCGTAGCGGGCCGAGAGCGTCAGAGCCGCCGCCGGCGCGATGATAGCGCCGACGTTTGTGCCGGCGTTGAAGATGCCCGTGGCCAGCGCCCTCTCTCGTTTGGGAAACCATTCAGCCACGGTCTTGAGCGCGGCGGGAAAGTTGGCGGCTTCGCCGACGCCGAGCATAAACCGCGCGAAGGCGAAGCCCATCGCGGTAGTCACGAGCGCATGTCCCATTCCGGCCAGCGACCACCAGATGATGGCGATGGTGAAACCGAGTTTGACGCCGATGCGGTCAATGAGCCCGCCCCAGACGAGGAACATCACTCCGTAGGCGATCTGGAACCAGATGACGATCTGGCTGTATTCCGATTCGGTCCATCCGAGCGTTCGCTTCAACTCGGGCGCCAGCGAGCCAAGCACCTGACGGTCAATATAATTGACGACAGTGGCGAAAAAGAGTAGTCCGCAAATGTACCAGCGCAGGCTCTTAATCTTCGACACGGCGACAGCGACACGCGCAGTCGCGGATTGATGATCCATCATTCCTCCGGATTGTTAACGCTGTGTGGCGATGACCGCCTCTGACAGGGTGCGCGTAGCATAATGCAGGCAGGCGCCTGGCGCAAACAGCGGCCCGGAAATTTAATTCGGCCTTGTTATGCCGCAGAGCCACAGAGATATATATATATGGATAGAAGGAAAGAGAGACGGAAGAATCCCAGCGCCGCTCTTTCTCTCTGGGCTCTGTGGCAGTTAGTATTTGATTTAACGCAGGAAATCTTCGAGTTTCACGGAAGCGTCGGTTTTTTCATCGCGATATTTGATGATGATCGGGGCGTAAACAGACAATCCCCAGTCTTTCGCAGGGCCGGCGGCGCCAACGTTTATGGCTCGCGCGCCGGGCACGACGACCGCGCCGGCCGGAACTTCCAGCGGCTTGTCGCCTTCGCGCCGGTAAATTTCGCCGCGCGCCGCGTCGAAGATCGGCGTCGAACCTGTCAGGACGACTCCAGAGGCCAGGATCGCGCGCTCCCGCACGACCGCGCCCTCATAGACGCCGCAATTGCCGCCGATTAAAACTTCGTCTTCGATAATCACGGGCATCGCGCCCACTGGTTCGAGCACTCCGCCGATCTGGGCGGCTGCGCTGATGTGACATCGTTTGCCGACCTGGGCGCACGACCCGACGAGCGCATGCGAATCGATCATCGTCCCGTCGTCTACGTAAGCTCCGACGTTGACGTAAGCCGGAGGCATGATCGTCACGCCCTGCCCCAGATGAGCGCCGTCCCGCGCGGTCGTTCCGCCGGGCACGATACGCACGCCGTCGTCGATCGTGACGCGCTTGGTCGGGTAAGTCTCCTTGTCGAAGAAGCGAAAGTTTTCGTCAATCGAATAATCGACCATCGCGCCCAGGCGAAAGCCCAGCAGGATGCCTCGTTTGACCCATTGATTGACGACCCATTCGCCGTCGGCCCTTCGGCTCGCGGCTCGAACCTCGCCGCGATTGAGCGCGGACTTGAATTCGGCGAATACATTAAGGGCTTCCTGTCTGCGGTCGGGCGTCATCTCGGGAGCGGGAATCGCGAAGAAAGATTCAATTTGGGATTCCAGATTTGATATCTGCATATTAGTTCTACTTTTTCCCACGGAGTTTCCCGACGAGGTATACCACGACGCCGAAGGCCAGCAAAATCACTATAAGCAGCGCGACGCTGTAGATGTATTGCTTCAATTCTGACAAGGCGCCTCCTCCGGATCAGTACCGCGAGCGGTAGCAAGCGGACTTCGCATTGAGCCTCGCTCGCTACCGCTCGCGGTACTGATCCATTCCTCAATCACCGGGTAAGATTCTCGCGGGACTTCATGTCCGGCGTCGAAAAACCGCAATTCGACCGATCTGGCGCGCCGGCTCAGCGCCTCGGCGTTCCGCCGCATCCGGTCCGGCGTGTAATATTCGTCCCGTTCGGCGCCTATGTATAAAACGTCGACGACGCCAGATTGATATTTCCCTTCGGTCTCCCAATCGCCGGGAATGCCGCCGCAGATCGCGACCACGCCCCGAACCAGATCGCCGTGCGTGAACGCGAACCGGAAGTTGGCGCCGGAGGACTGCGAAAATCCCACCAGAAAAACACGGTTCGGATCGGCCGCGCCCGCGGACGTGAGCGTTTCGATGATCCCGCGAATCAGTTGATGATGCATCGCCAGCGACTCTTCCGGCTTGAAGTTCGAGAGCCATCCGAATCCGTACCCCAGACTCGGCGACTCTTTGGTCGGCATAACCAGATGCTGATGCGGGCCTTGCGGGCAGGCGATTACATAATCACGCTCCCCATCTTTGAAGATGCGGCGCATCAGGCGCATCATCGAGCTTTTGTCGCCCCCATAACCGTGCAGCCCGATGATCAGTGGTTTCGGGTTCCCGCCTTCGGTAATGCAGAGGTCGTAGTAGAGCGGGAATGGTTGGACGACGCTGCGCTCGATGACTTCGGCCATTTCGTTTCTCCGTGATAAACAGCGCCGCGCGGGTAAGCAAGCGGCCTCCTCATCGGTCAACCGCTTGCTTACCCGCGCGGTATTGTCTCCGTGATAATAGTTGAAGAACAAAAGCCGATCATACATTTCGAAAGCGGGAAAGTTAAGCGCCTCATTGTGACATTGCTGTAGAGTTATAAATCATTGTAAATCCTAGCCGAAATAATCTTTCCTACCTGTTTCGGCCTTGACACTTGGTTAAACCATCGGGATAATCCGCGACGACCAACGAAATTGATTCCATCGAAAAATTCAGACAACTCTCGCGCCGGACGGGCGCATTCGTTGGCAAGGCTTACCATTTCATTGCTGGGACGAAAACTAACCGTACAACTTTAATTAATAGGCAATCTTTCATTTGCCGGCGCTTGCGGCGAATGCTTTTTGTGATTGTCCGCCATGTGCGGCGATTGTGAAGTGAAGACGGTGGAGGAAGTCCCTCCTTTCTCCCCCCTCGTATCTTGTATAAGGAAGGTTGAAATGAGTACCAGAATGAGAAGAGTAATCGGGAAGCTCATCGGGGTGGGATTGCTGGCGGCCTTGTCGCTGGCAGTCTCGATCCCGGGCTTCGCGCAATCAGACAACACGCAAATTTCCGGCTTCGTTAAGGATCAGGCCGGCGGCGTCATCTCCGGCGCCAAAGTTACGGTCAGGAGCGAGACCAAGGCTTTGGAACGCTCCGCAACGACCAACAGCGAAGGCTATTTCGTAATCACCAACCTCCCGCCCGATTTTTACGGCATTACGGTTGAGGCGAGTGGCTTCAAGCAATTTCAAGAGAAAGGGCGCAAGCTCGACCCGAACCTGCCTGCCAGCATCGATGTCGCATTGCAGCCCGGGCAGGTGACAGAAACTGTCACGGTGACTGCGGCGACAACGCAGGTGCAGTCTGAATCGTCCACCGTCGGGAAACTGGTTGAGATCAATCAGGTCGAGAAACTCCAGCTCAACGGCCGGAATCCGCTCTTTCTGGCGATTCTCAAACCGGGCGTCAGCAGCGGTAGCGCTCTGGGCGGTTTCAGCTTCGGTTTGACGACTGGCGGGTTAAACATCAACGGCTCGCGCACGCAGGATAACCTGATCACCTTCGACGGCGCGGTAGGCGTCCGCACACGCTCGAACGGCACTTCGATCGGCGTGGCCGACCTCGACTCGACGCAGGAAATTCAAATCCTGACGGCCAATTACAACGCGGAGTATGGACGATCGGCAGGCGGTCAGGTCCGCATCGTCACGAAGAGCGGCGGACGCGACTTCCACGGCGCGGTCTACGAATACATTCGCAACTCCGCGCTCAACGCCAACTCCTGGGGCCGCAACGCCGCGACGCCGGCCAACCAGCCGTGCGACAACCCGGCTTTTGAGAAGGCCAACCATTGCCGCCCGGAGCCGTTCCGCTACAATCAGTTCGGTTACAACGTCAGCGGCCCGGTGATCATTCCCGGACTCAACTTCAACAAGGACCGAAACAAGCTTTTCTGGCTCTTCGGCCAGGAGTGGGTCAAATTCCGTCGTGAAAGCACGACCAACATCCGCGTCCCGACTCTGAGGATGCGCCAGGGCGATTTCAGCGAAATCCTTTCCGGCAGCCCGAATTTCGTGCCGCAACTGCAACTGACTCGCGTCATCAGGGACCCAAGAAACTGTACCGATCCTAATAATATCAGCACCTGCGCGCCGCTCGCGAATAACGTTATTCCGGCGCAACTCCTGTCACCGAACGGGCTGGCATTAATGAACGCCTTGCCGGAACCGATCTCCGGCTATTATGGCCCCGGCGGCGAGAACTACTTCCAGTCGCGCGCCGCGCCGCAGGATCAGCGCAAGGACACAATCTCGGTTGACTACTATCCGACCGAAAAACACCAACTCAGGTTCCGATTCCAGCTTTATCACGGGGTTTTCCCGGACGCGTTCCGTGGTGGAACAGACCGCGCTCCGGCCACGCTTGACCGTCCGAACCAGACGGCGACGATCAACTGGGTATGGACGCTTTCTCCCAACTGGATCGCGGAGACCGTTATTGCGGGCAGCCGCGACCAGGTCTTCATTTCGGTGCAAACCGAGGGTGACCGCTACAAGCGCAGCATATACGGAATCAACTATCCGTACATCTTCCAGGAAAAGGAAATCTTCGACAAGATTCCGACCGTCGGCTGGGACGCATTCAATGGTCTGGACGGCGGCCCATACCCGTCGCAGTCCACCGGCCCGATCTACCAGATCAACCAGAACTGGACCAACATACGCGGCAACCACACGATCAAGTTCGGCGGCTATTTCGAGCGCGCCGGGCAAAACGACTTCGACCAGATCAAC
>DASUFM010000477.1:0-4628 GCA_036274535.1 Blastocatellia bacterium | reverse complement strand
GATTTCCGCCAGTTCCGTCAGGATGTGCGAGCTGATCAGGATCGCCTTGCCCTGCGACGACAGCGCGCGCAGCAGTTCGCGCAATTCGATGCGCGCGCGCGGGTCCAGGCCGGCCGCCGGTTCGTCCATCACCAGCGCCGCCGGGTCGTGCAGCAACGCCCGGGCCAGGCTGACGCGCTGTTTCATTCCCTTTGACAACGCCACAAGCATCTTGTCCCGCAGGATCGTCAATCCGGTAAACTCCTCAACGCTCTCGATCACTTTTTCGCGGCGCCCGCCTTTCAAACTGTAAGCGCGGGCGAAGAAATCCAGGTATTCGTGAACAGACATGTCGCGATGCGTGGGCAATGAATCCGGGACATAACCCACCAGGCGCCGCGCCCGCTCCGGCTCTTCCACTACCGAGACGCCGTCAATCAGCGCATCGCCGGAGGTCGGTTCGTCGAGCGTCGCCAGGATGCGCATCGTCGTGGTCTTGCCGGCGCCGTTCGGCCCCACGAAGCCGACGACCTGGCCGGAATGGAATGAGAACGATACGTCGTTGACCGCGCGCGTCGCGCCGAAATGTTTTTTCAGGTTGGCGATCTCGATCTTCATTTTTCATCCTTACCAGTGGACGCCATGGACGCGCCTACTCCGTAAACCAGCGCGCTCCCTTTGCGCGTCTTAACGTTTGTCAGACCCGCTTCGACGAAAGGATTCGCATCCAGCGACGCCAGATAACATCCGGGCGCCAGGAAATTCTGTGGATTCACGGGGACGTCCTTCATTTTCCCCGGCCAGTCGTTGGTGGCGAACAAGCCGCGCAGGGCGGCTTCATTTGCGGCGAGTTTGAGAGTCACCGGGCTCAATTTCGCCTCCGCGCCGGCCCGAATTCCGCTCGCTGAATAAACCTTGCCGTCGCGGTCAGCCAGCCAGAGGTGGCGAACGTCAGCGCCCAACCCGTTGACGACGCTGATTGCGCCGCCTCCTTCATTTCTGATCGTCAGCCGCTCGCGCCGCGTTTCGCTTTTGCGGAATTTGAAATACGCGGGCACACGCGCCGTGACCCATCCCGAATCCAGATGTTGATCGTTTGAAAGATCGACCGTGTTATTGCCGCCGCGGTTATTGTAGTAGAACGCGTCCGGTCTGACCTGCCTCAATTCGGTGTCATAGCTGAAATGCAGGCCGTCACTCGGCGTAATCGGCGCGTAGTAAGCCGTCCAGCCGATTGTGGACGCGCGATGCGACGATTCGTCGAGGATCGTGAAAGATTCGGCGCGCGAGGTTGCGTTCACTCCCTCACCTAAAAGCGCGAAACCCGTGACGGCTAAACAGGTGATCAGCGCGATCGCGGGCACGGTCCAAAGCATCCAGATCTTCCTGCGTTTTCGCGCCAGCCAGATCAGGTTGACCGGCCCGATCACGAACACGAACACCAGCATCAGGATGAACAGCCCCCGCACCGGAATCCCTATCTTTTCGATGACGGGAAAATCCTTGTTGATATCGACAATATCCCTATAGTTTTTTTCCATCGGACGCGATCCCCTCAAACCAAACTTTATCGCGCTCCACTGCGTGGGAGGCATGCTTTTTACTTTGTCGGCGTCAAGGATCGTCAATTTGCCGAATCCGATATAGCAACTCGGCGCCACTCCAGTCAGCGTCACGGTCATCGGCTTCGGCGCGGCGGCGGCGGCTTGTCCAGTTTCTTCAACCGCCACGGCCACTCCGGTATCTTCAGTTTCTTCATCTTCTTCATCTTCCAATTCGACCGAATTGATTCGCCGCGACCGCCATTGATCCGGAATCTCCCAGGCGCCGGGGCTGACAATGATCAATGACCCGCCGCATTCGGTGAAACTCCATAATGCGGAGCGCACTGCGGCCGGAGCGTCACGAAGTTCCTCCGCCGTGATCGCGATTCCGTCAAAGCTCGAATACGCGACCCAGTTCGCGCTCCATTCCTGCATCGGCGTTTTGTAAGCCAGATATGCGACATCATTCTGGCCGGCAGGATTTTTGAATCCCTCCACCACCGCGGCCTCGTTCATCAATCCGCTCTTGTCCACGTTCGGGCTGACCAACAGGTAGAATGAGTTATATGAACGGCTGACATAGGAGTTTGTACGGGAAAAGTCCACCTGCGTTTTTTCCCTTTGCCGCGCTCCGTCAATCAACACGCTCGCGTCCCCCATGTGACTAAAGCCCGACGGCAGGATTATAGGGATTGTCATGGTTGACGAAGGCGAGACTTCGACCGCTCGCCGAACGGCGCCGGCGCCGGTCGAAATCTCGATCGTCACGCGATGAGGCTTCGCCGTCGAATGATTGATGATTATCGCTCGGTATTCCGAATAACCGGTTTGTGAAAAGTCCAAAGTGACGGTTTCGACTTTGACGGAAACATCGTCATAGTCCCTGGCGTAAGCCGAAGCCGCCATCAGCGACACGAGCAACAATCCGATTATGAACAGGGCGAACCGTTTCATGCTTATCCTCTTTCTCGAGAAATAGGACAGATAGGAAAGATAGGACAAATAGGTCCTATTTGTCCTATCTTTCCTATCTTCATCGTTATGCTTTACGCCTCAGGCCTCTATTCGAACGTCGCGCGGCAGTTTGATCCCGGTCTCGTCCATGCGCTCGATCAGTTTCGCGATGATCGCCCGCGACGAGACTCCATCGAAGCGCGCCTTGTAATTCAGGACCAGCCGGTGATTGAGCACGGGCGCCGCGACGGCCTTCACGTCTTCAAAACCTACGGTCGGGCGGCCCGCGAGCAGCGCGTAAGCCCTCGCGGCTTCGGCTATCGCTATCGCGGCGCGCGGCGAAGCGCCGTAGCCGACGTAGTCCCGCGCCTCGTCAATCGCCTCCTCCGAATCCGGGTGGGTCGCAGCCACCAGGCGAGAGATGTAGCGCGACACCGGCTTTGGCAGAAAGACGCGGTCCATGGCGCCGAAAATCCGGCGAAGGTCCTCGCCGCTCATCACAAATTCAGGCTCGGGCGGCTCGCCGCGCCGCCGCGTTGAGATGATTCGGTCCAGCGTCTCTACGTCGGCGCCGGTCACGTTGAGTTTGAAGAGAAATCGGTCGAGTTGCGCTTCGGGCAGCGGATAAGTGCCTTCGAGTTCGATGGGATTTTGCGAGGCGAGCACGAAGAACGGGTCTGGCAGCGGGCGGGTCGCGCCGAGCAGCGTCACGGCGCGCTCCTGCATCGCTTCCAGCAGAGCCGACTGTGTCTTCGGGGAGGCTCGATTGATCTCGTCGGCGAGCAGCAGGTTGGTGAAGACAGGCCCCTGGCGCCATTCCATCTCGCGGCGGCCGTTGTGATTTTCCTGGAGTATGTGCGCGCCGAGAATGTCGCTCGGCATCAGGTCGGGCGTGAATTGCACGCGGTTGAATTGCAGGTTGAGCAGGCCTCCCAGCGCCTTGACCAGAGCCGTTTTCCCGACTCCGGGCAGCCCTTCGAGCAAAATGTGCCCCCGGCTCAGAACGCCGGCGAACACCATGCGGTGAAGTTCGGAGCGGCCGAGGAGAATGCGGTCTAGTTCGGCCAACGCCCTGTTCGCAAGCTGGACCGCCGGCGCGATTTCTTCGGGTTGCAGAATGGTTTCTGTCATATTTTTTTCGATCAGTGTACGGGGTAATAGAACGCGAATGACGCGGATGACGCTGATTGACGCTGATTTTTTTGGTTTTATCCGTGGCGATTCGTGTCATCCGCGTCATTCGCGTTCTATTTATGCAATTGATAACCGATCTAATTATTTTGTCTGGGGCCTGTCGAAATAGCGCTTCACGGCGCCTCTGTGACGGGGAAGTATGGTTTGCGTGTAAGCCGAACCGCCGCCTGAAGCCGCGCTGTTCAACGCGCCGTGAGCCGCGACGCCATTCGTCGAGACCGCCGGCGCGCTGGCGCTCAGGCCGACGAGCCGGCTGTCATTCAATCCGGCGATCGAGGAAGGCGGCAGGATCTTCTCCTTGAATTTCGCGCCCTTCTCGCTCGCCCCGTCCGTCCAGGTCATCGCCGCGTCGCCGCGACCGCGATCGACTCCGCCCTTGCCGCCCTCACACCATTGCAGAGTAGCCTCATCGACCGACATCTTCTCGGCGTTCTCTTTCAGAAATTTGGCGAGGCCGGAATTATCGCGGCGATCAGCCCGCGCGCCGCCTTTGAGCAAATTCGGATTGATTCTTCCGGATTTGGCCAGTTTCGAGAGCTTCTGAGTGAGCGCGGATTTACTTTGGCTGAGAGCCTTCGAAATGTCTTTGAGGTGTTCCGCCCTGAGCGAGCCGGATTTGAGCGCCTCCAGCGTTTCTGGCGAGAGGTCGCCGGCGAGCGCTTCGTTTTCCTCGATCGCCTCTTGCGTCATTTTGCTCAGAGTCCGCATCGCTTCGGTCAAAGTCTTCGAATCGAGTTGATCGGCGCCGGCCGTCAAACCTTCGGCCAGGGCTTCGGCTCTGGCCAGTCGCTCCTGCCTGACTTTGGCGGTTTCGGCGGCTTCTTTGGCGGCTTTTTCGACCGCGTCGTTAAGATGGTCCAGGGCCTCCCAGGTTTTGGCCGGGTCTTCGCCGGAAGCCTCCTGACTGAGTTGATTGAGCTTCTGTTCCAGGGACTCGGCTCTGTCCTCTTGAATGAC
>DASUFM010000476.1:0-11947 GCA_036274535.1 Blastocatellia bacterium | reverse complement strand
CCACACTCCCGGCCCTTATAGGAGACATGTTGTGAAGAAGAAATTGGTTTTGTACCTCCTGCTCGCCGTGAGCCTGGTCGCCTCGCAGTCGTGCAAATCGCTTTTCAAGAGCGACTATGCCGTATTGAAGGCTGATGAGGTGACGGCTCTGCTGGAGGCGTACCCGGAAACTTACAGGCTCCAGATCGCCCAGAGCGAGATGATACGTAAGAAGATCATCGATGATTTCAAAAACTTGTTCGCACGCGCTCAGGCCGCCGAAGCCGCGGGGCTCGACAAGTCCGATGAGTTTAAGAGGCGATCGGAATTCATTGTCGAACAAATACTCGCCGTCAGGTATACGGAGCGCAATCCTGACCTCATCGTATCGAAAGAAGAGTGGGAGGCGTACTATGCGGCGCACAAAGATCAGTTCGACGACTATTTCAAGCTGATCACCGCGAACGTCAAGCAGCCGATAACCGACGCGCAGAAGGAACAGCAGCGCGAGATCTGGAGCCAGACGAAGACTCGCGCGGAGAAGGCGCGTCAGGCCGGCCTGGATAAAGAATCCGGGTTCGCGGTTCTTGTGAAGTTCGGGAACGCCGACCTGCTGGAGAAACTCTACACTCGGTCAGTCGAAGAGAAGAACAAACTCACCGACGACGAGAAGAAGAAATACATGGCCGAGCATCCGAGCGCGGACCCGGATAAGCAGAAAGAGAAAGCCCAGGGGCTGCTCGATCGCATAAAGAAAGGCGAAAACTTCGAGAAGGTCGCCAGCGAATTCAGCGACGACCCTCGCAGCAAGACCAGCGGAGGCGATCTGGGCTGGTTCGGCAAAGGCAGGATGGACCCCGCTTTTGAAGCCGCCGCGTTCGCGCTGCAGAAAGGCCAAACCACCGGCGAACTCGTCAAAACGAGGTTCGGCTATCACATCATACGCGTTGAAGATCGCCGAATGACGGCGCCCAAACCCGACCCCAAACCCGACCCCAAATCCGACATGGATCACGCGCCCCAGGCGCATGGACAGGCGCCCGAGCGGCAACAGGAGCCGAAGGAAGAAATTCGCGCGCGCCACATCCTGATAGACACCACGGAGTTCGAACAGTACGAGACTCAACAGGTTCGGGACAAAGTAAAACGCGAATTGGAAGACGTGGCGCTGAAATATGCAGTCGAGGCCCCGACGGACTTCTTCATCAAAGGCGCCGAGTCGGAGCGTAAACCAATCCCCGGCGGCGGGCAGGACGGCTCTATAAAGTAAATCAATCCTGGAGAGTATAAGTTGTCGGGAATGGGGAGTTGGAAGAAATGACCTCCCCATTCCCACTCCCCACTAGAGAACATAATGGAAAAAGCTCAAATTGGAATCATCGGCGGCAGTGGTCTGTATCAGATGGACGGATTGACCGACGTGAGAGAAATCAGCGTCGAGACTCCGTTCGGTAAACCTTCGGATAACTTCGTACTCGGGACGCTGGAAGGCTCGCGCGTCGCTTTCCTGGCGCGGCATGGGCGCGGGCATCGCCTTATGCCGACCGAGTTGCCGTTTCGCGCCAACATTTATGCAATGAAACTGCTGGGCGTCGAACGGATCATTTCAGCGTCTGCCGTCGGCTCGCTGCAGGAGCGGCACGCGCCTATGGACATCGTCATTCCTGATCAATTCTTCGACCGCACGCGCGGGCGGGTCTCGACCTTCTTCGGCGAAGGCGTGGTCGCGCACATCAGTTTCGCCCATCCCGTCTGCGAATCGCTGGGCGGCGTTTTGGCGGGCGCTGGAGAGTCGTCCGGGATCAGGATTCATCGCGGTGGGACCTATTTGTGCATGGAAGGGCCGGCCTTCTCCACGCTGGCCGAATCGCGGCTCTATCGCAGTTGGGGGATGGACGTGATCGGCATGACCAACCTGCAGGAAGCCAAACTCGCCCGCGAGGCCGAGATCTGCTACTCGACTATGGCCCTGGTGACCGATTACGATTGCTGGCATCCGGACCACGACGCCGTGACCGTCGAGATGATCATCGAATATCTGAATAAGAATTCCGCCAACGCGCAGGTGATCATCCGCGACGCCGTGCGCCGCCTGGCGACGACGCCGCGCGACTGCAAATGCGCCGCCGCTCTCCGGCACGCGATTCTGACGCAGCCCGCCGCGATCCCGGCGGAGACGAAGAAGAAACTTGCCGCCATCATAGGCAAGTATGTGGGGGAATAATTTATGAATAGGACAGATAGGACGGATATATCCTATCTGTCCTATTGAGGAGGATGTTTATGAACCATCGAATGAATTTTGCTCTCGGGTTGATTCTTGCGATCGCCGGATCGAATAGTCTCTGCTTCGCCTTTCAGCAAGGCGCCGGACGCGGACCCATCACCGTGACGCGCGACCCTGAAACGGAGAAAACATCAGCCAAGAGCCTCGACGCCGCCAAGTATTACTTTTACAAACGTAAGCCTGAGAAGAACGACACTGACGGCTGGACGCGCCTGAACAAAGCCATTGAGAGCCGATTGCAGGAGATCATTGACATCAACCCGACATTCGCCCGGATAGACGACGTCTACTTCATGATGGGCGAGCTTTACAAAAGGATGGGCGATCTCGACAAGGCCGTCGAAAACTGGACGAAGGCCTCTCAGGAAACTTCGGACGAAAAGCTCAAGTCCCAGATTCAGAAGCGACTTGACGAAGCGAAGTCGCAAAATAAGGATCAAAAGAAGGATTAATCGATCGATGTCTACTGTCACACCCTTATTAGTCGTCGGCTCCGTAGCCATTGACTCCATCACCACGCCGTTCGGTTCGCGGGAGCGCAGCCTGGGCGGTTCGGGCATGCACTTCTCAGTGTCGGCTTCATTTTTCACCGACGTGGGAGTCGTCGCCGTCGTGGGCGACGATTTCACAGGCGAAGACGAAGCCGTCTTTCACGAGCGCCGGATCAACACCGAAAACCTGCAGCGCATTCCGGGAGGCAAGACCTTCCGCTGGGTGGGCGAATATGGCTTCGATCTGAACACCGCGCGCACGCTCGACACGCAACTCAACGTCTTCGCCGATTTCAATCCGCAACTTTCAGGCGCGGCGAAAAAGTCGCCGTTCCTGTTTCTGGGCAACATCCAGCCGACCTTGCAGCGCGAAGTGCGCGAACAGGTCGACGCCCGTTTCGTCGCCATGGACACCATGAACTGGTGGATCGAAAAGACGCCCGAAGAATTGCGTAAGACAGTCGCCGTCGTCGACGCGCTGATCATCAACGACGCCGAAGCTCGCGAGCTGGCCGGCGAGTCGAACCTGATCCGCGCGGCTAGGAAGATCCTGAGCTGGGGGCCGCAAATGATCGTGGTCAAACGCGGAGAGTACGGGGCGGCCCTGTTCACGCTGAACTCTTACTTTTCCATCCCCGCCTATCCGCTCGAAGAGGTCTTTGACCCGACCGGCGCAGGCGACAGCTTCGCCGGGGGCTTCATGGGATACCTGGCGCAGGCCGACAAGATCGACGAGACCACGATGCGCCGCGCCATCATCTACGGCTCGGTCATGGCTTCCTACAACGTCGAGGAGTTCAGTTGCGATCGCTTGCGCAAGCTCAAGCCGGAAGAGATCCATACTCGTTTCCATCAGTTCAAAGAGTTCACGCATTTTGATGCCTAGTGGATTGCGGATTGCGGATTGCGGATTGATAAAACTTTCAGTCTCAATTTCGCGTCCACGTTTCAACAGGTTCATAAATCCGCAATCCGCAATCCGCAATCCCTTATGCTTTTCCACAAATTTCAGGCTCTGGGCAACGATTTCCTGATCGTCCGTGAATCGGCGGCGCCCGCTGATGACCTCGAAGCGTTCTCAAAACAGATTTGCGACCGCCATTTCGGCGCCGGAGCGGACGGAGTCGAGTTGTTGCTCGATTCGCCGCGGGTCGCCGGCGCCGACTTTGAGGTCAGGCTGTTCAACGCTGACGGAGGCGAGACTCCGATCTCGGGCAACGGCACGCGCTGCGTTGCGGCTTATCTCTACCTGATCGAAAAATGGGAGAAGCCGGAAGTCCGAATCGCCACCGGCGCGGGCGTTAAGGTTTTGAGGCCTGTTGATCGTAGTAGCTCCGGCATGTTCTTCGAGGCTGAGATGGGCGCGCCGCGATTTGCGAGTGATGAAATTCCGGTCGTCACGGCGACGCGGCTCAATCGCGTGATCGGGCAAAAACTTGAAGTCGATGGACAGAGCGTCGAATTCACCGCAACATCGATGGGTAATCCGCATTGCAGCGTTTTCGTGGACGATTTTGAAAAAATCGATTGGCGGGAGCTCGGCTCGAAAATCGAAACGCACGCGGCTTTCCCGGATCGCACGAACGTCGAATTCGTGCGCGTGATCAATCGAGATGAGATCGAAGTGAGATTCTGGGAGCGCGGCGTCGGGGAGACGCTGGCTTCCGGCACTGGCGCGTGCGGCGCAGCGCTGGCGGCGATGATCAACGGATTGACCGCGGCCAAAGTTAAAGTGATCACCGTCGCCGGCGCCTTGATTGTCGAATGGCGCGATGATGGAATGATAGTTCAGACTGGCGCCGCCCGCGTCGTTTATCGCGGCGAATGGCTGGGAGAGCAGGCGCCTTTGACAGCTTCTGAAAAGAATGAATATGAGCCGGATTGAAGACAGTGAGAGAGAGGGCTCCTTTGTTACGCTGGCGCGTTTCGGCAAATCGACCGAGGCCGAGATGGCGCGTGAATTATTGGCGAACAACGGCATTGGCGCTGTTCTGCAAGGGGTCTATTTCGGCGGTATGCAGCCCTTGCTGACCCCCGGCGGGTTTTCAGAAATTCAATTGCTCGTGCCGGAGGATGAACTCGAAGATGCGCGACAACTATACGAAGCCTTTTTTGAAAACGACCGGCAGGCGCTTGAGGAAGATGAGGAAATAGATGTCTGACGCTCTGGTCGTATTAACGACACTGGAAAAACAGGAAGACGGCGAGCGACTTGCCAGGCTGTTGGTTGAAAGCGAACTCGCCGCCTGCGTTCAAATTCTGCCGCCGATGATCTCGATTTATCGATGGCAGGGAGCGGTCGAACGAGCAAGCGAAGTCCTGCTGCTCATTAAAACAACACGCGCCGCCTACCCACTACTCGAATCAGTAATTAAAGAGAATCATCCCTATCAGACGCCGGAGATTCTTGCCTTATCAGCCGAGGCTGGATTGGCTGATTATCTGAGCTGGCTCGCGGTTTCGGTCAAAACCCCTCTCTAATAATTGGCCTCCAATGGTTAAAATAGCCGCTTGCCCTCAGCCGCAAGTATTGTGTAAAGTAGTCCTAACGATCCCCCTTAGACCCGACAAAGATATTATTGATAACCCCGGCTCAGGCCTTTTGCTCCGGGTTTCGCCTGCTCTCCCATGTTGCGATCCACGGCGCACGGCCGATATCTCATAACCTGAGATTGAGGCCGGCTGAGTCGTTGACTCCTCAATTAAAATAACACCTCACATAGTTTTCAAGGAGCGGATAAATACCTATGCGTGTATTAGTAATCGAAGATGAACAAAAGATGGCGGATTTAATCAAGCGCGGGCTTGAGGAAGAGGGGATTGAGGTCGAAACGGCTTATGACGGGGATAAGGGGTACGAAGCCGGTAAGTCGGAAAACATCGATCTGATCATCCTGGATCTGGCGTTGCCGGGACGAAACGGCCTGGACATAGCTCGTGACTGGCGGCAACTTGGCGTCAAAACGCCGATTCTGATCGTGACCGCGATGGATAGCACCGAGGCCAAGGTCAAAGGGCTGGATACAGGAGCGGATGACTACATCACGAAACCCTTCGCTTTCGCCGAACTGCTGGCCCGCATCCGCGCGTTGCAGCGTCGCACGTCAGCGGAAGATACGACAAAGCTGCAGCTCGGCGATCTGACGCTGAACCTGATCAACCGCCGCGTGAACCGCGCCGGCAATGAGGTCCAGCTGACGAACAAAGAGTTCGCTCTACTGGAATTTTTCATGCGGCATCCTGACGAGATCCTCTCGCGCGAAGTGCTGTCGGAGAAAGTCTGGGAAGAGACCTTCGACACACTGACTAACGTAATTGACGTTTACATCAATTACCTGCGCAACAAGATCGATCGCCAATACGAACCAAAGCTGATTCACACGGTGCGCGGCGTCGGATACATGCTCAAGACTCCCGCAACGGCGTCAAGAATGGTTGCGGAATCGAAGGCTTCTTAGCGGGACCAGGAAAAAGATGCGATTGCGTCGGGGGAGAGCAAAACATTTTCCCGTCCCGCGCTTTTCCTGTCTCGTAAGCGCTGACGGAAACATTGTGAGGTGTAAACGTTTTCGATTTTCCATCTTGGATTCGGCATTTGTCATTGTCGAGGCGCTGCGGGGCCGCGGGCAATGGCTCAGGATAAACGTAAAATGGTAAAGCGCGGAGAGCGTCAGCGGTCTGGGCATTGATCGCCGGCGCTCTCCGCGCTTTACCGACTCGATATGGTCTCACTTCGCATCAAGCTGACGCTTTACTATCTCGCCATACTCTCCGCCATTCTGTTCTTTTTCGGGATAGCCGTTTACACTTACGTGAAACGCAGCCTGCTGTTAACCATCGACGAATCGCTCACATATCAGATGCGGAAGATCGAGCGCTATATCCGTCTCTCGGGCGGCGTCGAGCCGGGAACGGGCGATGAGAGCAGCGAAAGGCTTCTCGAACTCAGGCCGCATGCGATACAGATAATTGACGACAACTGGCAGATCACCGATGAGTTGTACGCCTCGCCGGGCGACCGTTTGGCGATCGATCCGAATGATCTGTCGCGGCTGGCGATCGGGGCGCCGGATTACAGGACGGTGAAGACCCAACACGGAGAGCTGTTGCGAGTCGCGACTCTTCGCGCCAGAGACCCTGACGGCAGCGGGACTTATTTCATACGTCTCGGGTATTCTCTCAACACCTTCCAGAAAGCCACACGCCGCACGTTGATACTGCTGGGCATCGCAATTCCGCTGGCGTTGCTGCTGAGCAGTTACGGCGGGCTCCTGCTGGCCAACCAGGCGCTGCGTCCGGTGGATCGCATGACGCGCGCCGCCGAACATATCGCTGCGGGAGACCTGTCGGAGCGCGTTCCGGAACCGTCGCGAATGGACGAAATGGGGCGGCTGGCGGCGACCTTCAACGACATGATCGCGCGCCTGCAGGCGGCCTTCGAGCGTCAGAAGCAGTTCACCTCGGACGCTTCGCACGAATTGCGAACTCCGCTGGCCGTGATGCGCGGCGACATCGAAATCACGCTGCGCCGGGAGCGGTCCACCGAAGAATACAAACGCGCGCTGACGTCCAACCTCGAAGAAATCATGCGGCTGTCGCGACTGGTCGAAGATTTGCTGATGCTGGCGCGCGGAGATACCGGCCGGATCGAATTGCGATGCGAGCCCGTGAACCTGAACGATCTTTGCCGGCGCATGGCGGAATACATCACCCCTCTCGCCGATCAACGCGAACAGACGTTGATTTACGAGCCGCCGGCGGGCGCCGAGACCGCCCCGGTCGTGGTCAGCGCCGATATGCTGCGCATCAAACAACTGCTGCTCAATCTGCTCGATAACGCCATCAAATACACCGGACGGCGCGGCCGGATCGCCCTCGGATTGAAGACTGAAGGCAACGTCGCCGTCATCACCGTCGCCGACACCGGGCGAGGCATCCCGCCCGAGGACCTGCCGCACATCTTCGAAAGATTTTTCCGCCGTTCGGCCAAGACAGCCGACCGCACGGCCTCCGGCTTCGGCCTCGGCCTTTCAATCGTCAAATGGATCGTTGATTCGCACGGCGGCAGGATCGAGGCGAAAAGCGAGGTCGGCAAAGGGACGGAATTCACCGTGAGACTGCCCCTCGATTCAGGCGCCCAATTTTCGACCAGCGATATCGCAATTGAGCGGAGTGCAGACCGCGCGCTCAGGCCGGTTTAGAATACAAAAAGCGCAAAACCATCATTGACGGTTTTGCGCTTTTTGCGCTCCCCTTCATCATCAGCGCGCATTTCTCTCAACCAACCTTCGCGCGACGGGCGCAAGCTTTTTCAGCGGTTCTTCGGAAAGCGATGACAGAAAAGGCGGCACAGTACCTGTCTCCGCAACGCCGGCGAGTTGTGTGGCGAAGTGAAGAACTTTGGCCGGGCTCCACGCGTCGCGCAGGTCTTCGAGCGGCAGAAACTCCGCGCGCAATTTCTCCGCCGTTTCGTAATCACCCTCCACGCAGGCTTCAAAAATCAGCCTGCTCAATCGGGGCGCGACGCAACCTGATCCGGTCGTGAATCCGGGCAAATTCCAATCGCGCATATGGATTACCGCCGGTCGTTCCCCGATGCCGCTTATGACGCGGGCGCGATCGACTCGTTTGAGCAGCGATTCCAGATAAGCGTCTTCGGCCGGATTCGGCCAGACTACAGCGTACTTGATCGCCACACAAACATCTTCGTCCACCAATCGCGCCACGACGTCCAGGCCGGCTTCCTTGTCCGCGCCGAAATTGTTCTCATCCTTGAGATAAAGAATGAGAGGCGTGTTCGCAGTCTCGGCGATCTCGCGCAGGCCGGTTTCCAAACCTTTCGCGTCGCGCGGGTCGCCGCAGGGCAGCGCCATGGCGCAGGGGAATTTGTATCGCCGCAGGATCGATGCCTGATCCATCGCGCGCCCGTAAGACGGCCCCAGGCTCGGAATCGCCCAAAGGCCGTCGGCGAATCCACTCAGCCAGTCGAGCAGCGATTCATATTCGGCCAGCGTGACGTGATAGAGAAACGCGTTGCCGCCATACAGGAATCGCGTCAAGCCGCCGTCGGCGATGTGACGAACAATGCGGTCGTTCTGTTCGAAATCGATCGGACGCCGGGCGTCGTTCCTGCGCGCGAGCGGCGGAACTGGAAAGACTCCTCGCAAATCTTCAATTGAAACAGGTGTGGTTTTCATGACGATCCTTAACAAGTGTGGCGCGGGTAAACAACTCGCGCCACAGTTTCAAGTGCGCAGGTACGATGCGCCGTTGATGTCGACAATGCAGCCGGTGAGAAAATCCGTTCCCTCCGAAGCCAGAAACAGAATGGTTCGCGCGACTTCGTCCGGCCTGGCCACGCGCTTGAGCGGGCTTTGATTGCAGATCGCTTCACCGTCGGGGCCATGGACTTTCCAGGCGACGCGTTCCGTGTCTACGAAGCCGGGCGCGACGGCGTAAACGAAGACATTATGCGGGGCCAGGGCCTGAGCCAGCGATTGGCTCATTGCGTTCATCCCGGCTTTGCTGGCGCCGTAAGCCGGAGCGTCAGGTTCGCCACGGAAAGCGCCGCGCGAGGAAACATTGACGATCTTCCCCCCGCCCTGTTCGATCATCTGTCGAGCCGCGCAAAAAGTCACGTTCGCGGTTCCGATCAGATTGGTATCGATCGTGTTTCGCCACGCTTTCAGCCATTCGTCATAATCGACCGTGGCGATCGGATGGAGCTCAAAGATCGCGGCGTTATTGATTAATATGTCCAGGCGTCCATGGTCACGTATGACTTTCTCCAACAGTTCGCGCGCGCCTCCGGCGTCGGTGATGTCGGCCTGGACGATCGCATGGGATTCGCCCTGGAGTGAAGCGAGGGTCTTTTCAGCCTCTTCGCGGTTATTGTTGTAATGGACGATCACTCGCGCGCCGTGTTCGGCGAATTGTCGCGCGGTGGCGCGTCCGATGCCCTGCGCCGCGCCGGTGATGAGTACGACCTTGTTTTTGAAATTCATGCTTTTGTAATGGAATTGATTGACATGCGTTAAACCCGGCATAAGAATAACCCCACCTGCGGTTATAGTGAAATAAACTCCTTCCATTCCAACAAAGGAACCAGAAATGACAGACAAAATGGATCGACGAGAGTTCGTCAAGCAAACAGCAATCACTACGATGGCCACGGCCGGAATGACTGCGATTTCCTATGATCGCGTCATCGGCGCGAATGACCGTATACGGATCGGCGGCATCGGCCCCGGAGACCGGGGTTCCGGGCGCGTCGCCACGGCGCAGAAATTGGGCGCTGAAATCGTCGCGCTTTGTGACGTCAACAAAGGGATGCTGGATCTCGTCCAAAAAAGGCTCGCCGCGCCGGTCGAAAAGACTTACGTAGATTACAACGACCTGCTCGCCCGCAAGGACATTGACGGCGTGATTATCGCCACGCCAGATCATCTGCACCACGATTGCCTGATCGCGGCCGTACAGGCGGGCAAGGACGTTTACATCGAAAAACCCCTCTGCCGCACCATCGCAGAGGGCGAGAACATGGTCGCGAAAGTTAAGGCCTCGAAGCAGATCGTCCAGGTCGGCAATCAACGCCGCAGCGGCGAACATTTCAAAAAAGCGCGCGACATAGTCGCTTCGGGCGCCATCGGCGAAATCCGTTTCGTTCGCATCTGGGATTTCCGCTATCGGCCGGTCGATCCATACATCAAACGCAGTAAGGATCAATCGCTCTTCGCGCCCGAATTGATCGATTGGCCGCGTTTCCTCGGTCGCGCGCCGAAGCGCCCTTACGACCCGAAACGCGCGTCGGGTTGGCGCTGGTACTGGGATTACGCCGGAGGCCTGATGACCGACATCGGCCCGCATTGGCTGGACGTTGCGATGTGGATCACGGGATGCGAAGGCCCGAACTCTGTCTCCTGCAACGGCGGCAAATACCAGAGCGTGGATTGGGAAACGCCCGACAACGTACATGCCATCCTCGATTGCGGCTCGTTCGCGATCGTCTTCATGGTTCAGTTTATGAACGGGCAGGAGTACGACGGCGCGGCCTTTTACGGCCTCGAAGGCAGCATCGTGCAGGAGAACAATCGGGGAATGATGGTTCGTTATGACAAGAACCGCAAGGAAATCGAAAGCTGGAAAGTGACGGACGAAAGCACGACGCACATGCAGAATTTCCTCGACTGTATGCGCAGCCGCAATCAGCCGAACTCGCCCGTCGAATTGGCCAATCGCGTGCTGGTCGGCGCGCATCTGGCGAACGAATCGTTCAGATCGGGCAAGCGTGTGAATTGGGACACGGCGCGATGGCGACACGCCTGACAGCGGTTTTCATGATTGTCCTGATTTGGAAATCTTTTTTTTGGACATTGCCAAACGATATATCAATAGCAATGATACATCTGGCTCTCCCTCGACTATCCAGGCGTTACTTCAAAAACAACCTCGTAGAAAAGGAGAATGTCCATGTTTAACACCAGTTACTTAAATAAACGGCAAGGATTGCGAACCACGCAGACTTTGTTGCTGGCGCTGACCACTATAATGCTGACGATAGCGGCGTCGGCCGCGGCGCCGGTGGGACAGACTATCTGGATAAGGTCCTCCGGGACAAACAAGTTTGTGTCAGCGGATCAAAATCGAGGGGCGTTTGCGCCACTCGTCGCCGACCGCACGGCGGTAGGCGGCTGGGAGCAGTTCCAGGTAGTTGACGCGGGCGGCGGATTTATTGCGCTCAGATCAATCGGAACCGGAAAGTATGTGTCGGCGGATCTAAACCGAGGGTCGTACGCGCCGCTCGTCGCCGACCGCGCCTCCGCGGGCACATGGGAGCATTTCACGTGGACCGACACTGCGGGCGGATTCACACTGAGGGGAAGGGTAACCGGATTATTCGTATGCGCGGATCAAAACCGAGGGACATTCGCGCCGCTCGTCTCCGACCGCCCTGTGGCAAGCACATGGGAGACGTTCACCTGGGGCGCGTCTGGCGAGACGCCGCCACCGCCTCCTCCTACAGGAGCGCCTCCGGGATTTCCGAATCTGCTCTGGTCTGATGAGTTCAACGGATCGGCGATCAATTCTTCCAATTGGACCTACGACCTCGGAAACAGCGGCTTCGGCAACAATGAGCTGCAGAATTATACGAATCGTTCCGTGAACGCGCGCACAGAGAATGGAAACCTGA
>DASUFM010000475.1:0-5318 GCA_036274535.1 Blastocatellia bacterium | reverse complement strand
CTTTTATCAGTATGCCGCTTGCTTACGCGCGCGGTACTGTACCGGCCATCAATCTATAAATGATTCAGATGAAATGATACTGATTGTTGACGACGATCCATCGGTCACCACGTCGCTCGCGCTGTTGTTGAAACAGGCCGGGCGCCGCTCGCAGTCCGTTTCGTCGCCGGATGAGGCGTTGGCGCGGATCGAGAAGGAAGATTTCCAACTCGTCTTGCAGGACATGAACTTTTCGCGCACGACGACTGGCGCCGAAGGGATCGAACTGCTCAAACGGCTCAAGGCGCGCAAGCCGAGCCTGCCCGTCATTTTGATCACCGCCTGGGGTTCGATCGACCTGGCGGTGCAAGGCATGCGCGCCGGCGCCTCTGACTTCATCACCAAGCCCTGGACGCGCCAGCAGATCATTCAGTCCGTCAACACGGCGCTCGGACTCGCCGCCGCGCGCTCTTCGAGCAAACACGGACATGCGCAGACGCGCGATGAACTCGATCTGCATTACGATTTCGGCGCGCTTGTCGGAGAAGACCCGAAGTTCCTGCGCGCGCTGGAGCTGATCGGTCGCATCGCGCCGACTGACGCGTCGGTCCTGATCACCGGCGAGACCGGCGCCGGCAAGGAGTTGATCGCCGACGCCATTCACCGCAACAGCCATCGTCGCGACAATCCCTTCGTCAAAGTGAACCTCGGCGGCGTCCCGGCGCAGTTGTTCGAGAGCGAGATGTTCGGCCACGTCAGAGGCGCGTTCACGGACGCCCACGCGGACCGCAAAGGCCGGTTCGAGACCGCCGGCGGCGGCACGATATTCCTGGACGAGATCGGCGACCTGGACGCGAGCGCGCAGGTCAAGCTGCTGCGCGTGTTGCAGGATCGAACCTACGAACCGTTGGGGTCGAGCCAGACGCGCACTGTAGACGTGCGAGTGATTTCAGCCACTAACCGTAACCTGGCGGAAATGGTCTCGCACGGGCAATTCCGCGAAGACCTGCTTTACCGCCTGAACCTGATCGCGATTCATCTGCCGTCGCTGCGAGATCGGGCGCGGGACATCCCGATCATCGCCAGCCACTTCATCGGAAACCTTTCGAAGGTGTACCGCCGCGCGGGCCTGTCAATTAGCGACCCGGCGACGCGGTGGCTGCAAAATCAGCAGTGGCCCGGCAACGTCCGCCAACTCCGCCATACCATCGAACGCGCGCTGCTGGTCAGCGACAGGGACATGCTCACGGTCGAAGACTTCGAGCTGGCGATGGAGATGGACGCGCGCGATGAGGGTAAAGACCCATTGCCGCAGGTCGGCGCGATGACGCTGGACGATATGGAGAAGGCGATGATCGTTAAGGCGATGAGGCATTACGAAGGGAACATCAGCAAAGTGGCCGAAGCTTTGGGGCTGAGTCGCCCGGCGCTCTACCGCAGATTCGAGAAACACGGGATCGAAACTTAACTCAATTCGGCATTTTCAAGGCAAATGAAATTGCGCCTCAAAATCAGCCTCCGGCTCAAATTCATACTCTACCTCGTTTTCGTCCATCTGCTCTTCGCCGGAGTGGCGATTCTTCTGCTTTCAAAACATCGCCTCTGGCTGCTCGCGGTCGAAGCGGTCTTCATCATTTCGCTCGCAGCCGGCGTCAGCCTCATTCGCAGCCTCTTCGGCTCAATCGAGCTGATCAACACCGGAGCGCAGTTTATTGAGGACAGCGATTTCACTTCGCGTTTCCGCGAGGTCGGGCAGCCCGAGATGGACCGCCTGGCGCATGTTTACAACAAAATGGCCGACAGCCTGCGCGAGGAACGCGTGCGGATGCAGGAGCAGAACTATTTTCTCGAAAAAGTTCTCACCGCGTCGCCGTCGGGCGTCATCACGTTCGATTTCGACGGCCGCATAGCGGCGGTCAATCCGGCCGCCGAGCAAATGTTGCAATACGGCAAGGCGGATTTGATGGGCAAAAGGCTGGACGAATTGAATTCTACTTTTGCTCAAGCGCTCGATGATCTCAAAGCCGGCGAGTCGCGGATCGTTCCTTTGCTCGGGCGGCGGCGCGTGAAATGCCAGCGTTCGCAGTTTCTCGACCGCGGCTTCACGCGCGACTTCATCCTGATGGAAGAACTGACTGAGGAATTGCGGCAGGCCGAGAAGACCGCTTATGAAAAAGTGATCCGGATGATGTCGCATGAGGTGAACAATTCGGTCGGCTCGGCCAATTCACTCCTCCATTCGTGCCTGCACTATTCCGATCGGTTGCTCGGCGAAGACCGCCAGGATTTCGAGACGGCGCTCCACGTGGTCCTCGGACGCACCGATCATCTCAATAGGTTCATGCGCAATTTTGCCGACGTCTTCCGCTTGCCGCCGCCAAACCTGCAGCCGTGCGACGTGCGAAGTCTGATCGAAGACGTCGCCTTCCTCTTCAAAGCCGAATGCGCCAGGTTGCGGATCGAAATCGTCTGGGACGCGCAGACGAAACTCGAACCTGTTCGATTGGACCGGAGCCAGATGGAGCAGGTCTTCGTGAATGTGCTCAAAAATGCGATTGAAGCGATTAATGGCGCCGGCAGGATCACAATTCGATTGGGAAAACAGGCCGGGAGAAGTTTCGTGGTAATCAAAGATACGGGATGTGGCATTGCGCCTGCGGCGCGCGCCAATCTGTTCACACCGTTTTTCAGCACTAAAGACGACGGGCAAGGGATCGGATTGACGCTGGCGCAGGAGATTCTGGATCAGCACGGGTTCGAGTTTTCGCTCGAAAGTCAGCCGGGGCAGCAGACCGAATTCACGGTCTATTTTTAACGTAGCCGCTGTGGAAATTTGGGACATTATGGCCACTGTGACGATCGCGCCGCCTGTGTAGAACCCACAATCGGCGACCTTCGCCTGTCTCTTCATACCTTCATGGAAAGACGCCGGCCCATATTGAAGTGTGGCGTCCGTCCACAACGATGTCCCATCCATCTACAGAAAATCACCCTGAACTCGCCTCGCCCGGCTGTCCAACACCTTTCCCTTACAAGACTTTATAGAAAGGATCGCTTTTCGGCACGACGGTTGTAATTCATATAGGCGTCCATGAGAGACACTCTGCCTCAAGACTGGTGAGCCACGTTGGCACGGGGAAATCGCTGTAAATTGGCTCCCAATCTGGGAATAGGGCTCAGATTGTAATCAATTCATCAGCGTTTAAGACAACGTGGCTCACTGGAACAAAGCCTGGCCAGGCTTTGGCCACGGTCGATCGTGGCGATGGCTTGAATCAGGAATTTGCATTGAGAATCGGCTTGGTGAAGGGATCGTTACTGTCCCGTTCCCCCCCAGGCGCGCCATCTCGGAAACATCGAAAGGGATTATCGCTCGGCTGGTGAGCCGAAACCTGCCGTAGATTCCCAGCAGGTTCGATACCGGATGGCGCGTCCATTTTTTCCGCGAAGCGAATTCCTCTTATCGGCCGTGGGCGCGCCTTCTCGCTCTCTCTGGCCACTTCGATCCAGCCGCCATGTTCCTCGGCGATTTATGATCGCTTCATAAAAATATCTGGTCGTTTCCACGCATTGGCGCCAGGTTTGCGTTTTTATAAGCGCAGGGCGAATAGATCCCGGCATTCTGGCCACGCACTAAAGAAAGGAGACAAAGCTTGAACGCCACGAGGAACCTGCGCAGACAGTCATTCTCGCCGCCTCTGGTCTTTTCGCTATTCGTCGCGCCAACTCCGACCTCGTGTTCCATACTTCACCATTGGCAAGGAAGATAATGATGAGCATAAAGTCGCCGTCCAGAATTGTTTATCTTTTTACCCTGATGTTCTTCATGGCGGCGCCAGTCTGCGCCGGAGACAAGCAAGAGAAAGAGAAGCTCGATCGCCTCTGGGCGCGAATCGAAGATATGGAGTCCGAGATGATTGCGCTCGAACATCAAGCGCAGAGCTTGCGTGACGCGATCAGCAAGGCCGGCGGGGAGCAACGCGGCCTGGTCAGACAGATCATCCACAACACTTCCGCCATCCGGCGCGGGCAGTTGACCCTTTCAATCAATGGCAAAGACGCTTCGACCCGGATCGCCTCGATGGGCAAACAAATCACCGAAGCCAATGAACGGTTGGAGCGGCTTTCAGAGCAACTGGCCGCGCTCAAGAGGCTGATCGAAGACATTCCAAAACAGCCGACTTTCGAGCAAATCACTCCCGGCAATCCAGAGCAACTCTTCGCCGTGGCCTATAGCGACTACTTGCATGGCAATGCTGCGCTGGCGCTTTCGGAATTCCAGCAGTACGCCGACACCTATCCGGATTCGGAGATGGCCGACAATGCTGAGTACTGGATCGGCGAGATTCTCTACGAGCAGAAGAGGTACGAGGACGCCATAGATGTCTTCACCCATGTATATGGCATCCGCCCTAAAGGAGATAAAGCAGCCGCCGCTCTCTACAAACGGGCGCTTGCGCTGGCGGAAATCGGGCGACGCAACGAGGCGGTGGCGCAATTGAACTCGCTCATCAAAGCATACCCGAAAAGGCCTGAATCAAAGATGGCGAAACAATACCTAAAGGAATGGTCCCAGACGCGGCGGCCTTAACCCCTCCTTACACAGAGCATAGCGCCGAGTTCGTCAAAGCGCCTCACCCTTTCACGCGCGCTCTGATCGCCGGTTTCAACCCGCTCACGCATAACCACACCCGGGCGCAGAAATCATCAAAATCGCCCTGTTTCCCTTCTTGTCCGCAGTGGCTGGTGATATAGTCCGGAACAGGCAACCGCCTGACAGGGGGTTATTGCTCCGTTTTTACATCCCGGAGCGTCTCAGATTTGATCATCGGCCTGCCGATTCCGGCCAGGTCGCCAGTCCAAACAACGAATGGAGGTTCAATGAAATTCCTCGCATCGATGACGAGAATCGGCTGTTTACTCCTGATGATCGCTGGTCCCGCCTGGAGCCAGTCTTTTACCGCCGCGGTTCGCGGAGTCGTTACAGACCCGACAGGAGCCGCGGTGGCCGACGCGAAAATCATAATCACGGAAGTCGAGCGCAACGTGAGTCGCCTGACGACCACCGACACTCAGGGCCGGTATCAGGTGAGCGCTCTGCAGCCCGGCCAATACACCCTGACGGTGGAAGCCAACGGCTTCAAAAAATATTCTCAAAGCGCGTTTCCGCTTTTGGTTCAGCAGCAGGCGACGATGGACGTTCAGTTGCAACTCGGCGATGTGTCGTCAGTCGTCGAGGTCCAGAGCTCAGCGTCGCTGGTGAATACGACTATTTCGAATCTCGGTCAGGTTATCGAGAACAAGTACATCCTGTCATTGCCCAACCTGGGCCGTAACTC
>DASUFM010000474.1:0-4606 GCA_036274535.1 Blastocatellia bacterium | reverse complement strand
GTGAACATCCATTTCGCGCAAAAAATGTGGGTAATGACAAGTTTTTTAAATTGTCCCACCACAAGGCCGATTTTATCCCGGATCCCATTTCAGAAAGCCATCCAGCAAAACGTGATTACACAAACCGTAACTTCGCGCGCTCCCTTCATCGTTCTTACAAAGCCGATGTTGCGGCTGATAGCTTGAACGTTTTCATACTTCGTTTTGCATCCCTCATAGTCAAAGACTGTTCTATCTTCGACCTTGAAGTAGTCATCTGAAATGAATGTTACGCGGCCTCCAATACGAGTTGGCTTATCGAGAGTTTGTTCGGCCATTGGAAAAATACAGGTTGTGCCAGGTTTAAAAGTTACAGTAATACGTTTCTTCTTCGAGTACGCTTCCTTGATCTTCTTCTTGAACCTTTCGACATGAGGCTCCTGGGATGTTGATAGGGACTGGGCCTGGACGATTGAATTGGCTCCAATAGCGGGGAGAAGCAAGCTCAAAAATATTGAAGCGAGGATTTTCATTCTGAGACCTCCTAAAGTTTTTCATGGAAGGCTTAGGCAAGAAATGGACCAGGAATATTTACAAACAAACGCAATCATAAACGTAGTCTTCGAATCGAAGAAGAATCGGTATTGTCGGATACATCGGACAGTTGAAAGAAAAGAATGGCGTGTCCGCAACCGGGAAGGCTGATTCCCAAATGTGAGCACATGACTTTATCCACAGGTCTCCACTCGTCAGGCTATCTTCAATGTCCACAAGCAGTTGACAGGTGGCCGGACGTCTGCATGCGGGGGCACAACGTTTGAGTATCAAACCTCAAACCATGGAGGCGCACTATACAAACACTGATTCAAGACCTGCGCTACGGCGCGCGAACGTTGGTGAGTAAACCCGGCTTCACGCTGATCGCAGTGATCACGTTGGCGCTCGGCATCGGCGCGAACACGGCGATCTTCAGCGTTGTGAACGCCGTGCTGCTCCGCCCGCTCCCCTATAAGAATCCGGATCGGCTTGTATTGGGGTACGCCGAAATGAGGCGGCGCAACGTCACTGACTGGCCGCTCTCAAACGCAGACTTTTTTGACCTGCGCAATGGAGTGAAGACTACGTTTGAGGGCATCGCAGCCTTCAGCACCGGCCGCGCGACCATCTCCCGGGAGGACGGCTCGCCTGAGCAGATTCGAACCGCTGCGGTCACGCCGAACTTCTTTCAGTTGCTCGGCGCCAGGATCGTCGCCGGCCGTGATTTCACGGACGATGACGGCAGGCCGCAACCTCCGGAACCGGAGGGCGGGCCGAATGGGGAGGTCCGGGAACTGCCGACCATTGCGATTCTGAGTCACGAATACTGGCAGAGGCGTTACGGCGGGAATACTGACATTCTCGGCAAAGGAATGTCGAACGGCGGAAACGGCGGCCCGCAAATTGTGGGCGTGCTGGCGCCGGGTTTCGAATTGCTCCTTCCACCCAAATTGAACCAGGAACGATTGCCGGACATCTGGTTCGCCGCGCGCCTCGACTACGACATCGCCAATCGTAACAACGTCAGGCATCGCGTAATCGGTCGTCTGAAAGACGGCGCGACCCTCAATCAGGCGCGGACCGAAGCCGAATTGGTCGCGGCTGAGATCAAAAAGACCAACGCGATCTGTCAGACCGCCGATTGCCATTTCCGGCTGGAGCCGATGGGCGAATATCTGGTCGCGGAGGCGCGGCCTGCCCTCCTGGCGCTGACCGGCGCGGTGATCTTTCTTCTGCTCATCGCCTGCGCGAACGTGGCGAACCTGCTGCTGGTAAGAGCGTCATTGCGCCGGCGTGAGCTTGCGGTGCGCTCGGCGCTAGGCGCCGGTTGGCGAGACCTGGCGCGCCAGATGCTGGTGGAAGCATTATTGCTTTCCGGGGCAGGCGCGGTCATCGGACTGGGACTGGCGTGGCTGGGCATACGCCAACTGCTCGCCATCGCGCCCGCGAATCTGCCGCGCCTAGATTCGATCAAACTCGATCCAGTAGCGCTCGCTTTTACGGCGTTGGCCGGATTGGCGGCGGCCGTAATCTTCGGCCTGCCGCCTGCTCTGCAGGCCTCGCGGCCTGATGTTATGAATGTCCTGCGCGGCAGCGGCCGCACAGGCGGGCTCGGAGGCGGCCGGCGTCTGCGCAATGTAGTGGTGGTCATAGAGGTCGCGCTTTCCTTCGTGCTGCTCATCGGCTCGGGGTTGATGTTCCGCAGCTTCATTGCCTTGCAGCGCGTCGATACGGGCTACGACCCACACGGACTTCTTGCATTCCAACTGCTCGGCGGCCGCGACAAACTGCAGGGGCCGCAATCGCGCGCCGCTTTCATGCGCGAAATTCATGACCGACTGGGGGCCTTGCCTGGCGTCGAAAGCGTGACGGCCTCCGGGCCGTTCCCGCTTACCGGCAGATTCAGCCCGATCCGATGGGGGCTGGAACAGGCGCTTGCCGATCCGAGCAAATTTCAGGCGGTGGATTTTCAAGCCGTGCTCCCCGGTTATTTTGAAACGATGCGCACGCCGCTCCTCGCCGGACGCGCGTTTACCGAGGCCGACAATGCGCCAGAGCGGAACGTAGTGATCGTCGATCGGTTTCTAGCGGCGAAGGCGTTTCCGAACGAATCCGCCGTGGGAAAACGCATCCTCACTCGCATCCGCACTCCGGAACCGGAATGGGTCGAAATAATCGGAGTGGTCGGGCATCAGCGTAATACGACGCTCGCCGAGCCGGGGCGAGAGCAGATTTACTTCACCGACGGCTTCCGTGGCCATGCCGCCGCCACCCGCTGGGCCGTCCGCGTTAAGGGCGATCCCGCGCAACATGCGGCGACGGTCCGCGCCGAGATCAACAAGTTCAACCCAAATCTTTTGATCACAGAAATGCAGCCGATGAACGCGCTGGTGGAACGCGCGCAGGCGGGGACACGCTTCTCACTCCTGCTCATTGACGTCTTCGCCGCCATCGCGGCGATTCTCGCCGGTGTGGGACTGTACGGCGTGTTGTCGACCGTGGTGCGGCAGCGCACGGCGGAAATCGGCGTCCGCATGGCCATGGGCGCCACCCCGGAGAGAATTTTCAAACTCGTCGTCGGACACGGACTGCGCCTCAGCGCGGCGGGCGTCGCCATCGGCCTGGCCGCCGCCTTCGGCCTGACACGCGCGATGACCAGCATGCTCGTCGACGTAAAACCGACCGATCCGCTTACTTTCACCGCCATGGCGGCGATCTTCCTGATCATTGCCGCCGCCGCTTCAGCGCTCCCGGCGCGGCGCGCGTCGGGGCTCGACCCGACCGTCGCCCTGCGGGAAGACTGAGTGTGGCCCCATAAATAGGACCTATAGGACCTATAAGACCTATAGGTCCTATTTTTATGCGCGGCCATTTGATTGACAAAGTCAACTAAATCGATGATAACGTCAATCAACGACTAATCTATTTCAGAGGAGGACAACCATGGCCCAAAACGATCTCGCGCCGCGCGTCGAATCGGTGCGGCGCTTCAATCGATTCTACACGAAACAAATCGGCGTACTGAGCGATCACATATTGAAAAGCCCGTTTTCCCTGGCCGAGGCCAGGATTCTTTACGAACTGGCGCAGCGCGAACAGGCGACGGCGACCGAGCTCGGAGGCGAACTCGGGTTGGACGCGGGTTATCTGAGCCGTCTGCTCGGCGATTTCAAAAAGCGCGGCCTGATCGCCAGAAATCCTTCCGAAACCGACCGGCGCCAGAGCTTCATCCGGCTGACTGAGAAGGGGCGGAAAGCCTTCGCCGAACTCAACGCGCATTCTCACAACGATATCGAAAGGCTGATCGGCGGGCTCTCGCCAGCTAACCGGAACCGCCTGACGGAAGCGATGCGCGTGATCGAAGAAGTGCTCGGCAGTCAGCCAGAACAGAAAGTTCCTTACGTCATCCGCCCGCATCAGCCCGGCGACATGGGCTGGGTCACCCACCGGCATGGCGTCATCTACAGCGAAGAGTACGGCTGGAATGAAGGGTTCGAGGCGCTGGTCGCGGAGATCACGGCGAAATTCATCCGGAACTTTGACCCTAAACGCGAGCGCTGTTGGATCGCCGAACGCGGCGGAGAGATCGTAGGCTTTGTGTTCCTGGTCAAAAAATCGAAGACGGTGGCGCAATTGCGCCTGCTATTGGTCGAACCGAGCGCGCGCGGAATGGGCATCGGCAAACGCCTGGTCAACGAGTGCCTGAGGTTCGCACGGCAGGCGGGGTACAAGAAGGTCATGCTGTGGACGAACAGCCTGCTCGACGCCGCGCGGCATGTCTACGAAGAAGCCGGCTTCCTCCTGGTCAAAGAAGAACCGCATCACAGCTTCGGCCACGACCTGGTGGGACAGTATTGGGAGTTGAAACTGTGATCGCCTTGAAATGGCGCTACAGGCTGTTATTAACTTTAAGCCTGATCCACTCCCGCCGCGTAGCGGCGTCATGAGCTTAGCCCGGCGTTTCAACGCCGGGTAGGCGTTAGCGAGAGCGTCGCGTCGCGTCGCGACGGTTGAATTCAGGCGTCACTACGTGACGCAATGAACTCCGGATGGCGGCGCCGGCGTTAATGGTCTTTGATTATTAAATGCA
>DASUFM010000473.1:0-20813 GCA_036274535.1 Blastocatellia bacterium | reverse complement strand
GCAATGGTATCTCGACAACATGGACTGGATAAAAAACATTACTAGCGGCGAATACCAGAAATGGCTGGATACCAATTATAGTAACCGGGGGACGGCATGAAGGGCATTATTCTGGCGGGAGGCTCCGGCACGAGGCTTTATCCGATTACGATGTCGGTCAGCAAGCAACTGCTGCCGGTCTACGACAAGCCTATGATCTATTACCCGCTATCGACCCTGATGCTGGCGGGGATACGCGAAATCCTGGTCATCACCACGCCGCGGGATCAAACACAATTTCAACAGTTGCTGGGCGACGGTTCGCAGTACGGTTTGCGGCTCGAATACGCCGCGCAGCCCAGCCCCGGCGGCCTGGCGCAGGCTTTTATCATCGGGCGCGAATTCGTGGGGACGGACAACGTCTCGCTGGCCCTCGGCGACAACATTTTCTATGGGCACGGATTGCCGGATGATTTGCGGCGGGCCGCCCTCCGTATTGAAGGCGCGACCGTTTTCGCGTATCAGGTCCGCGATCCCGAGCGTTACGGCGTGGTCGAATTTAACGCGGACGGGCGGGCCGTCGGCCTGGAGGAGAAGCCGAAGAGCCCGCGCTCGAACTGGGCGGTGACCGGCTTGTATTTTTACGACAACCGCGTTTTGGACGTGGCGCGCGAGTTGAAGCCGTCGGCCAGAGGCGAACTGGAGATCACCGACGTCAATAAAACTTTTCTCGAATGGAAAGCGCTGAGCGTCGAGAAACTCGGGCGCGGCATCGCATGGCTCGACACCGGCACTCACGAAACGCTGCAACAGGCCGCGCTTTTCATACAGGCGCTGCAGGATCGGCAGGGCATGATGGTCGCGTGTCTGGAAGAAATCGCATGGCGCCATGGCTGGATCACCGCCGAAGACGTGGCGCGAATCGCCGGTCCGATGAAGATGAACGATTATGGAAGGTACTTGCTGAGAATGTTGGAACAGGAGGCGAAGTTCAGATGAAGTTCATCGCCACGGACATCCCCGGAGTGATCGCCATCGAGCCGCAGGTTTTCCGGGACGAGCGCGGCTTTTTCCTGGAGACCTATCAGCGACAAAAGTATCAGGAAGCCGGAATCGACGCCGTCTTCGTCCAGGACAACCATTCGCGGTCGCAGCGCAGCTCGGTCCGCGGACTGCACGCGCAGTTGCGGCGGCCGCAGGGCAAATTGGTTCGTGTGATAGAGGGCGAGATCTACGATGTCGCGGTCGACATACGCCGGGGCTCTCCTCATTTCGGGCAATGGGTCGGCCTCTGGCTGTCGGCCGAAAACTTCCGTCAACTCTACGTCCCGCCCGGATTCGCCCATGGCTTCTGCGTTACCAGCGAAGTCGCGCAAGTCATGTATAAATGCACCGATTTTTACGACCCGGCGGGCGAGATCACCGTGCAATGGAACGATCCTGAACTGAAGATCAACTGGCCGCTCGAAGAAATCTACGCGCCGATCCTGTCGAAGAAGGATCTCGCGGCCAAACCGCTGCGGCAGTTGATGGACGTTTTGCCGTGGTTTGAAGAAGGAGCCGAATGAAAATATTGATCGCGGGCGCCGGCGGGCAGCTCGGGCGCGCGTTGCAGACGGGTTTGACCGGGCATGAAGTCATCGCGCTGACGCATTCGCAACTCGACGTCACCCGATTTGAAGACACGCGAGAGGCCGTCACGGCTCATCGCCCCGACGTCGTGATCAACGCCGCCGCATACACCAACGTTGACGGCGCGGAATCCGATCAGGCCGGGGCGTACAGGCTCAACGCCGTCGCGCCGCGCAACCTCTCCATAGCCAGTTACGAAATCGGCGCGCCGCTCGTTCACGTCTCGACCGATTACGTTTTCGACGGACTGGGCGATCGCCCCTATCATGAATTCGACCGGACCAACCCGCTCTCTATCTACGGCAAGAGCAAGCTGGAGGGCGAACGAACCGCCGCCGCGCACAATCCGCGCCATTATATCGTCCGCACTTCATGGGTGTTTCACACCGAGGGAGAGAACTTTCCGAAGGCGATGCTGGCCCAATCGAAGCGCGCCGAAGTCCGCGTGGTGTGCGATCAATACGGCTCGCCGACTTACGCGCCGCACCTGGTCTCGGCGATTGCGAAATTGATGGAGACCGGCGCCTACGGAACCTGGCACATCGCCGGCAAGGGCGCCGCGAGCAGGTACGAAATGACGCGGAAACTCTATCAACTTTTCGGAATCGGAACGGTCGCGCTTCCGGCGTCGACAACCGAATTTCCCAGGCCCGCGCCGCGCCCCCACTATTCGGCCCTGACTACGATTCAGGAGCCGGAAATTTTATTGCCGCCGTGGGAAGAAGGCCTCGCCGAATTCGCCTCGGCGAGCGCATTTTTTAAGTGATACGGTAGACAAATTGAAACGGCGGCTTAGCGTCATTACCGGCGCGGCGTTTTCGGTCTTTCCGGACAACCGGCGCATCATCATCCCTGAATGCTCGCGTAAGGCGCGCGTGAAACAGTTTCGCTTAAAAAACTGCAACGGGTCGCATGTTGCCGCGTTCAAAATCAACATCTGAGTCCGGGCTTTCTGGCGAAAGCCGTCGACAAACTCGATACGGTTTTCAGCTTTCCGAAAGCGCTAAATGCAGGTTGAAAACGAAGGAAGAACGTCACCGTAGCGTCACCGGGGAAAAAGCGCTGAGTGAATGACCGGCTGTAAGTGACTGATTTTTAAGTGGCGTCCCGTACGGGATTTGAACCCGTGTTGCCGCCGTGAAAGGGCGATGTCCTGGACCGGGCTAGACGAACGGGACGCAATGGTCGCGACAATGTATCGGGCTTGCCGCGACGAATGGCAGATAATACTTATCGGAGCGCGCTTCGTCAACCGGGTCTTTGGTAGTTATCAAAAGTAGATCGGGCATAATCATAAAAGCGAAATTAAAAATGTGACTTATCTGATCGGGTTCTTGAATTGGCCTGATTGCTTACCTATAATGCGCGTCCGCTTTTAGTGAAGATTGCATTTATTGCAATAAAGCTCAGTTAAGCGTGCCCCAAATCGGTGTGAATGGCTCAGGACCTGCGAAAGCTTCAATTGGCTGTCTGTGAATTCTGCAGTGGCACTGGATGGGAACCGGTGGACGAGAAAGGTGTTCGCCTCTGCAGGTGCCGCAACGAAGACCGTCGAACTCAGATGTTGGCCGCCGCTCGCATCCCGCGGCGGTATGAAAACTGCACATTCGAGAGTTACAAACCGATACTGGCCACGGATGAAGCAGGCATTTCGCAGAGAAGAGCGCTCAATGATTCAAAATATATCGTAGATCAGTACCCGGCGATTGACGTCGGGTTGCTGTTCCTCGGCCCCTGCGGGGTCGGCAAGACGCATCTGTCGACCGCGATCATCAAGGAACTGGCGCTTAAAGGCGTCCCCTGCCTCTTCTATGATTTCCGCGATCTGCTCAAGGAGATTCAGGACAGCTACAACCCGATTTCGCAGATGACCGAGTTGAAGGTCCTGGGGCCTGTCTATGACGCTGAGGTTCTGGTCCTGGACGAACTCGGAGCGTCCAAGCCGACCGATTGGGTCCGCGACACAATAACGCAGATCATCAATACCCGCTACAACGATAAAAAGCTTACCATTTTCACATCGAACTACATGGATGAGCCGCAGGATCCCAATGAGGAAACGTTGACCGACCGCGTCGGCGTTCGCCTGCGGTCGCGCCTGCACGAGATGTGCAAAGTCGTCCTGGTCAAGGGCGACGATTACCGGCTCAAACTCAACATGTCCCGCGGTCGCAGACTCTGAATCGCGCCACGATTTAACAAAGGGCTTGTCATAGACAAGTACTTGTCAAACTGCCCTTGGCGCGGCTATGATCCACACGATATGAGTTCAATTCGCCCGCTTCGCTCCAGAGAGCAGGATCAGGATACGGAATTGGAGCCGCCTTCACTACACGGGCGCGCGATGGACAACCTCCGTTTTATCCGCGAGACGATGGAATTGGCCTCGTCTTTCACTGCAGTGCCGGGCTGGGGCGGCGTGGCGATCGGTGTGACGGCGCTGGTCGCCGCGGTTATCGCTTCTCGGATCCGCGACGAGCACGAATGGATGTACGTCTGGGCGTGGGAACTGCCGCTCGCGCTGCTGATCGGCGGCTGGACCATGAAGCGCAAAGCCGGGGTCATGCAGCTCAAACTGCTCTCCGCGCCGGGCCGCAAATTCACTCTGACCTTGACGCCCCCGCTCGTCGCCGGGGCGTTCCTGTCAGTGGCCATGCATCGCGAAGGCGCTTATGACTCGCTGCCAGGGATGTGGTTGTTGCTTTACGGCGCGGGAGTCGTGACCGGCGGCGCGTTCTCAGTCAGGGTGGTGCCGGTGATGGGGCTTTGTTTTATGGGGCTCGGCGTGGTGGCTCTGTTCACGCCTATCGCCCTGGGTAATCTTCTGATGGCGGCGGGCTTCGGAGGCTTACACATCGTTTTCGGTTTGATTATAGCAAGGAGGCATGGTGGCTAAACACACAGCCAGATCCATTCCCAATCAAGGTTTCCGACAGGGAACAGAACAAGGGCAAGCTGGGCATCAGGGCAAGACACAGGAATCTAAATCACGCGTTTCGGCGCGCGGCGAGCAGGCGATGCGCGCCGCCGAGAAGGCGCCGGAACTCGACGGATTGATCCACGAACGGATGCGTCTGGGCATCGTGAGCGCGCTCGCCGCCAACGAATCACTCACCTTCGGCGAACTGAAAGAGCTGCTCAAGACCACGGACGGCAACGTCAGCGTTCACGCGCGCAAACTGGAAGACGCCGATTACATCTCGTGCGCCAAATCATTCGTGGGACGTATGCCCAAGACGGAATACCGTCTGACTGAAAAGGGGCGACGCGCCCTGGAGAAATACCTGAACCATATGGAAGCTCTGATCCGCGCCGCCCGCGAACGATGAGGCTGTATTGCTCTGAAAGTAGCCGCTGCGCGTTAACTCGAGGTCACACAGGAGATACTATGTACCAAATGGCACGTGTTGAAGAGATCGGTCAGTCCGCCGTCAGGACGCATCACAGCGTCATCCGACTGCGGACCAGTGAGTGTTTGCAGTTTATAGACGTCACTGAGGAAGTTGAAGAAGTCGTCGCCCATGCGGGCATCAGGCATGGCTGGGTCAATGTGCAAACCAAACACACAACCACTGCGATCATCGTCAATGAAAACGAGCCCCTGCTGCACGAAGATTTGAAACGAATGCTGGAGCGCCTGGCGCCCAGCTCGGGCGTTTACGAGCATAACGATTTCAGCCGCCGCGTGGACGTACCGCCCGATGAGCCCGCCAACGGCCATTCGCATTGCAAAGCCCTCTTCCTGCCGATGTCGGTTTGCGTCAATGTCGCCGACGGCCGGCTCCAACTAGGACGCTGGCAGAGGATTTTCCTGATCGAACTCGATGAATCCCGCGAGCGCAGCGTTTCCGTCATGGTCATGGGTTAGAAAGAAAGACAAGAGGACAAGGAGAAGGGGAGACGAGGGGACAAGGGCGCCCCCTTTTCTCCCCTTCTCCTTGTCCCCTTGTGCCCTCATCCACCCCTACGTCCCTCTTTCCTTCCTCGAAGCCTGCAACTTTACGATCATGTCCATCGTAAAACACACCGCAGCCGCTTGCTGACGCGCGGCTCTTATCTGTGTTCAGAAAAAATCACGCGAGTTGTTAATTGTTTCGGGCGAGAACCGTTAGATCAGGTGGAGCTACGCCTATGAAAGAGATTTATTCGTTTTACGCCGACGCCGCGAAGATAGCGCTGCAATCGATTTTCGCGCATAAACTGCGCACATTTCTCACCCTGATCGGGATCATCATCGGCGTGGCCTCGGTGGTAATCGTGGGGGCTTCGATCAGCGGCTTCAACACCTATGTCATAACGGCCGTTTCGAAGGCGCTGGGCGTCAACCATTTTATGATCGCCCAGTTCGCTTTTCAGGGGCGGCGAACTCCGGAGCAATGGGAGCGCGCGATGCGCCGCAACAAGCGGCTCTACATCAGTGATTACGAATGGCTGCGCGACAATTGCAAATCCTGCGCCGAAGTCGGCGCGCAGGCCGGCGCCAGCGTCAACCTCAAAGAGAACGGCCACGAAACATTTTTCACCGGCGTCAGAGGCGTGACGGCCAACATGGTCGACATAGAGGATAAGAATATCGCGGAGGGCCGCTTCATTGCGCCTCACGAGGTCGAACATGCCGCCCTGGTATGCGTGATCGGGGCGGAGGTGAAGGAGAAGCTTTTTGAGGGGCGCGATCCGCTGGGCCAGACGCTCAAGATTCAGAATACGCCGATGACCGTGATCGGCGTCGAAGAGAAGCGCGGGACATTCATGGGACAGTCTATGGACAACCACCTCTACATCCCGCTGCTGACTTTCGGGCGCATCTTCGGCCGCCGGCAGAGCCTGCAATTGCACGGCAAGGCCTCCAGCATCGAATCATTCCCCGCGACTATTGAGGAGGCGCGAATGGCCATGCGCAACCGCCATAAACTGGTCGGCGAGGAGGAAGACACATTCGGACTGGTCAACACCGGCGACTTGAAAGGGTCGATCGATCAATTTACCGGCGCGATCGCGCTCGTTGTCACGCCGGTCACCTTCCTGTCGCTGCTGGTCGGCGGCATCGTGGTCATGAATATCATGCTCGTCAGCGTGACCGAGCGGACTTTCGAGGTTGGCCTTCGCAAGGCGGTCGGCGCCAGGAGAAAACAAATACTGGTTCAATTCCTGATCGAATCCTCGCTGCTCGCCGCGGTGGGAGGCGTCCTGGGATTGTTGCTTGCGGCCGGAATTTCGTGGGCCATCAGCGCGTCAACTCAGTTCCCGATGACGATTACGGTCGGATACATTCTGTTGTCGCTGTCAGTGTCCGGCGGAATAGGGCTGATCGCCGGCATCTATCCCGCGTATAAGGCGTCGCGCCTCGATCCTATCGTGGCTTTAAGCAAGAATTGACATGAACCTTCGATCAATCATCCCAACCGAAACCGTCGCGATGGCGCTCGGCATGGTTCGCGCGAACAAACTCCGCAGCTTCCTGACCGTGCTCGGCATAGTCATCGGAGTCACGGTCGTGATCGCCATCGCCTCGATTCTGACCGGCCTGCGCAGCCGCATCGTCTCGATAGTCGAAGATTACGGCACCAACAACATCTACGCTTTCCACCTGAGCACCGGCCCGAGGATGGGGGAACGCGACCGCAGCGAATACATGCGCAAACCACTCACTCCCGAAGACGCCGAAGCGATCCGCCAGCAGGCCGACGCGATTGAAGATGTGGCCAATGTCCTCTTCCTCTGGAGGCTGGACAGGACGATCAAATCCCACGGGAGGGCTTATAAAGAAGGTTTTCTGCAGGGAGTGTCGTCGAGTTACGCCGACGTCGTCAACGTCTCATTGCAGCAGGGACGGTTTATCTCGGAGGTCGACGACCAGCATCGTCGCGACGTGATGGTTATCGGCGTCAACGTCGTCGAGTCGCTCTTCCCGAATCAGGCCAGCATCGCCGGCGAATATGTCGATTTCATGGGGCGCCCGTTCGAGATCATCGGCGTGCTGGAGAAGCGCAAAGATTCCTTTTTCGGCGAGAACGAAGAGGACAACGCCATCTTCATCCCATTCGAAACCGGACGCAAACTTTCGCCGATCAGCAAAGATCTCAACCTGAACATCAAGGCCAGAAACGGCATGCTGGGCCAGGGGCTCGATCAGGTGGAGCAGATCCTGCGCCGCCAGCGCGGCGTTAAATATAACGAGCCGAACAATTTTTCTCTCACAACAGCTGACAAAATCATCGAACAGTTCGACGGAATCACAATGGGCGTCGGCCTGATCGCCATCGGCATCTCGGCCATTGGACTGCTGGTCGGCGGGATCGGCGTCATGAACATCATGCTCGTCAGCGTGACCGAGCGCACCCGCGAGATCGGCATCCGCAAAGCCATAGGCGCCCGCAAACGCGACATCGTCCGCCAATTCCTCTTCGAAGCCATGACGCTTACTTCGCTCGGCGGCGTCATAGGCGTGATACTGGCTATCCTTGCCAGTTACGTGCTAATGTTATTCGTGCCCCAGCTTCCAGCCTCTATTCCGCTCTGGGCTGTCGTCAGCGGAATGGCCGTCTCGATCCTGGTCGGACTCGTCTTCGGCGTCTGGCCCGCGAAAAAGGCAGCCAATCTCGATCCCATTGAATGCCTTAGATACGAATAGAAATTCGAATACAAACACAAATCCGCGCGACGGCTCTCAAGACTCTTGCCTCATCTGAGTTTTTGTGGATAATGGCTTTGTATTATAAAGTAGTTTATGATATTAAACCTTGCGCGCCAATTGACATGGTTAAAAGGGAGGCGTGTCGATGAAAGTCAAGATGATTCTGCCTGCGCTGACTGAAGCCAAAAGTCCATTTTGGCGTCCGATCAAATATTCTTTGTTTCCGCCGCTGGGGCTCGCCACACTCGCCGGGTATCTTGATGGCGAGGACGACGTCCGATTGCAGGACGAACACGTGGAGACGCTCAACCTGGACGACGAGCCTGATCTGGTCGTCATTCAGGTTTACATCACTTCCGCGAAACGTTCTTACGAAATCGCCGAGCATTACCGCCGCCGCGGGGCATACGTTTGTCTGGGCGGGCTGCACGTCACGTCATTGCCTGAGGAGGCCGCCAGGCATGCCGACACCATCTTTCTAGGGCCGGGCGAAGATATATGGCCGGCCTTCCTTCGGGACTTTCGCGCGGGGCGGCCGGGCAAACTCTATCGTTCAGAGATTCGCACGCTCGACGGATTGCCGAAGATTCGCCGCGACCTGATCAAGCGCCATCTTTATCTAGTGCCGAATTCGATCGTGGTTTCGCGCGGGTGCCCGCACACTTGCGATTTCTGTTACAAGGAAGCGTTTTTCGAGGGCGGCAGGTCTTTCTATACTCAGACGGTGGACGACGCGCTTACGGAGATCGAGCGTTTGCCGGGGCGCCACCTGTACTTCCTCGACGACCATTTGTTCGGAAATCCGAGGTTTGCCGCGGCGTTATTTGACGGAATGAAAGGCATGGGGCGATTGTGGCAGGCGGCGGGCACCGTCAAATCCGTCCTCGCGCCCGGCCTGTTGGAAAAGGCCGCCGAGTGCGGGCTGCGAAGCCTGTTCGTCGGTTTTGAGACGCTCAATCCGGCGAACCTGCGCGAACAACACAAGTATCAGAACCTGAATCGCGATTACACCGAGGCCGTCAAGCGGCTGCGCGGGTTGGGGGTGATGGTCAACGGCAGCTTCGTTTTCGGCATGGACGACGACGACGACTCCGTCTTCGATCGCACGGTCGAATGGGCGATAGAACAGGGGATAGAGACGGCGACTTTCCATATCCTCACTCCTTACCCCGGCACGGCCCTGTATCAGCGAATGACCGCTCAAAAGCGCATGACCTGCGATGACTGGGATTTATTCGACACCCGCCACGTCGTTTTCCGCCCGGCCAGGATGTCTGCGGAGTGTCTGGAGGAGGGTTACTGGCGAGCCTATCGCGAATTCTATCGCTGGGGAGCGATCTTCAGGGGCGCGTGGACTAAAGCAGATTTCCCCGGGCGATTGCGCCACATAGGTTATGCGGGTGGCTGGAAGAAATTCGAGCCGCTCTGGGATTGGGTCATTCGCGCCAAACGCGCAGGGAGCATGTTGCCGGCGCTGGAAACGATCCTCTCCGGCTTCGGCAAACATTCGGCGGAGAGAAAGCCTGAAACTCCGCCAGGGCTGAAAGCGAACCTTTTACCTGTTGTAAGGAGAAATGTATGAAGACCTCCGGTCATATTATTCGCGTTACGCTCATGTCGAGAAGGTTATTGAAGTTGAGTCTTTGGCCAAGAAAGAGCGCCTCGGCATCCGGAGCGAAATGAAGAGGCGCCCGAATCTGAAACACGCTCCAGGGTTTTATTTTGTGGACGTATTGGATCGCGTCGCGGTAACGGGTGAGTTGTTTTATGATCACGTTGCCCGCTTCAGTAGCGAAGTGGGACAATTTTTCAAATTGTCCCATTAATCAGTGGGTGAAAAGCAGTGGGACAATTTGAAAAATTGTCCCACTGTGTGGGCGCATTTATTTTTCAAAAGCCGTTATTCGGCGCCTACGTGGAGGCCGGTTTTCTTCGTTTCCGCATTATTAAGCCGGGAGCCGCAGTGGGCGCCAATGATTCGTGGGAGAACGGGCTCGAATTTTCCTGGAACTATTCCGGCTTTCCGTGTCCAAAATGGTTAAAGACGCCGCTGAATAAGATCCGGACATTGCGGCGCTAATCGAAATTATGGCGAAGACGCTCTCTCATTTAAGCGACGAGGAACTTCTGCGGCTGATGCTGGCCGGAGACGGCGACGCTTTTGAGGCTCTTTATGATCGAAGGCAGGGAAGCGTCTATCGATTCGCGTTGCGAATGAGCGGTTCGGCTGAACTTGCCGAGGATGTGACGCACGACGTCTTCATCGCCTTGATGCGCGACGGCCATCAATTCGATCCGGCGCGAGGGGGAGTCGCCGGGTATCTGCTCGGCATCGCGCGCCATGGCGTACTCAAGCGATTGCGGCGCGAAAGGACCTTCGTCTCCATTAGCGACGGCGCCGAGGATGGAGAGGACGCGCATTTAAATTTAGATAAGCTTCTGGTCGCCGGCGATGATCCCTTCGCCGATCTGACGCGGAGTGAGACGATAGATCTGGTGCGGCAGGCTATTCTGGCGTTGCCGGAACATTATCGCGAGGTCGTGGCCCTCTGTAGCCTGGGCGAGATGAGTTATGAGCAGGCCGCGTGCGTGATCGGTTGTCCGATTGGCACTGTTCGCTCGCGATTGAATCGCGCGCGAGAGATTCTGGTCAGAAAATTGAGCGCTGTTAAAGGTTCCGCCGCAACTTCCGCGACCGGTTCCGGACCTAATTCCGCGGCGGCTGCTCGATGAGTTGAGAAAACACGTTTTTCCGTCGCGCCGAATGACGTTGAGCACAGCACAAACTATGTTTTGTCATGACTTTGAAAAAATAGCCTGCGCCCTGGCGGCCGGACATTTAATGGAGGCCGGGAAGCGCGAACGCGCCCGGCGCCATGCTTCCGAATGTTCAGCTTGCGGTTTGCGATTAAAGGCCGAGCGGACGCTTGAGATGGGGCTTCGGACCCTCTGCGAAGGCGCTGACGACAGGGAGGCCCCTCCTCGTTTGAAAACGAAGCTGCGGGCTGCTTTCGATCAGCAGATCAAGGCTGATCTCGTTGCCCCGGTTGCCCCGGTTGCCCCGGTTCTGACATTCGCCCCTACGCGTTCGCGCAGATCGGCGCGTCTATGGATAGCCGCCGCCGCTTTGATTCTCATTTCAATCGGCGTCGTCTCTCTGTCTGGCCTGCCTGGCGCCGCGCCGTCGAATTCGACTGTAGACATGTCGGACGGAGGAAAACAGGCGCAGCGTGAACAATCGCAGCCGCCTGTCATAGAACCTGGGAATCAGCGGATTATCGATGAACCCCGGAACCAGCAGAATATCGATACGGACGTCGCCGGGAAAGCATCGACCGAACGCCGAGCGCGCCGCCGCGCCGCGATTTCTGATGACATGACGGCCATAACCGGATCCGTCACTGACTACATTCCACTGACATATCTGGCCGATGCGGCCGACGTGGAGAGCGGCACGGTGCTGCGTGTGGAGTTGCCGCCTTCGGCGCTGATCACAATGGGATTGCCGATGAACGTCGATCGAACTGATTCGCGCGTCAAAGCCGATCTGATAGTCGGCGACGACGGCGTGCCGCGCGCCGTGCGGTTCGTGGGAGAGGATTCGAGCAAGGAGATAAGGAGATGAATATCCGAAAAAATATAATAGCAGCTATTACCCTGCTTTTTGCATTGAGCGTTCTTGTCATCGCGCAGGCCCCCCCGCCAGGGAAAGGCCCTGAAGGATTCGGACCCGGCGGGCCTCGGCGCGGAAGAGGGCAGAGACCCGGCCCTCCGTTTCCTCCCGATCACGCGCTCAACATCCTGTCGCCCGAGATGCGCTTCGACGGCAAGGTCGTAACCGGCGCGCCTTATTCGGCCACCGCTACAACGGAGAGCGTGCAAACGCTCTCGAACGGCGCGCGGATCACGCGCAAGACGACCGCGTCCATCTACCGCGACAGCCAGGGACGCACGCGGCGCGAAATGACGCTGGACGGCATAGGGCCGTTTGCGACCGCGGGCGACCCGGCGCAGATGATCTTCATCAACGACCCGGTCGCCGGCGTTCACTACATTATCGATCAGCGCAAACGCACGGCGCGCAAAATGGACGCCCCTCCACAAAGAGGAGACAGGCCGGGGCCCAGGCCGCCGCGTCAGCTTCATCGGGGGCCTGAGAATGGGCCTCCGGATGTCAAGACGGAATCGCTCGGCAAGCAGACGATCGAAGGCGTCGAGGCGGAAGGCGTGCGATCCGTCATCACGATTCCCGAAGGCCGGATAGGCAACGACCGCCCGTTAGAGATCGTTTCCGAGCGCTGGTATTCTCCGGAACTGCAGACGGTCGTTTTGAACAAGCACAACGACCCGCGATTCGGAGAGACTGTTTACCGGTTGACCAACATCGATCGGGCCGAGCCGGCGCAGACGCTCTTCGAAGTCCCCTCAGATTACAAGGTCGAAGAAGGCCGCTTTTTCGGAAGACCTCCTCACGGAGATGGGGCGGGGCGGCGAATGAAAAAGCCGGGCGAATAATCTGATCTCCGCTCAATTTATTCGCATCCTGAAAGGCCTTATCCATCGCCGCGCGGACTTCGGGAATCTGCCGGATTTGTGTCTCGGTCGGGCGCGATGTCGAAGCCATTATTGTCTTTGACGGCTTGCCGCATGGCGCGATCATTTGAGCCTTTCCACCGCAGCCATAAAACTTTTCACTCGCTCCGCGTCGACCGGATTCGCCCAATATCCGCCTGTTTTGAAATACGAGCCGATGATGAATCCGTCCGCGGCCTGGTAAAAGCCGGCGATGTTGTCGGCGTCAACGCCCGAGCCGAGCAGCGCGGGCAATCGGCAGTGCGCTTTGGCTTCCATCGCGTCCGAGATTTTAGGCGCTTCGCCTGTGACGCTGCCGGTGACGATCACGGCGTCGGCGCGCATGAATTCCGCGGCTTCGGCGGTCGCGCCGAGGCTGATGTCGGCGGTGATGGCATGCGATGAATGTTTCTTCTTCACGTCGGCCCAGACCTGCGCGCGATCGGCGCCGATCATTTTGCGATAGCGCAGTAGCGCGGCGGCTGAGGACTGGATCACTCCCTCATCGGCCACGTGCGCGAAGGCGAAGCCTTCCGCGCGAATGAAGTCCAGATCGGCGGCATGGGCGACGGCCATCGCTTCGATGTTGGCGCCGGCCAGGATTTGAATGCCCGTGGGCAGGCGGCTTTCAGTTTTGACCGCCGCGCCGATGACGGCCATGGCCGCGACGATCTCCGGTCCCACCGACCCGCGCAGATAAGGCGTGTCGTGCATGTTTTCAATTATGATTCCGTCAACGCCGCAATCGCGGTAAATGGCCGCTTCGCGCGCCGCGTGAGCGACGATTTCGCTCACGGGCAGCGCGCTCGCGGGCGCGCCTGGCAAGGCGGCGACGTGGATCACGCCGATAATAGGTTTGGGGTTGGCGAAAAGTTCGTCTCGCATAACTGCGCCTATGAAGTTTTCATTCTGACGTCGTAATGACAGTCAGGCAAGACTGAAGACGGACGAAGCGAATGTCAAGATCAAAACTGAGGGTGCGATAACGGACTGATTTCCCGGCCACTGCGTCCTTAAAATGCGCCTCTTCGCTATCATTTCCGTCCCGCTGGTGAGCAAGTGGCTTTATGAAGACGGAGAGTGACTATTCGCGCTCAACTCTACTCTTTATAAATGCGTTCTGGCTTTTCATGTTTCTGTTGTTTCCGGGCGGGATAAGTTTGCAGGCTCAATCGCAACCGCCGCCGCAACCACAGCCGAAAGGTCAATCGCAATCTCAGTCGAAATGCCCCGATCCTCCGGTATATCAGCCTCTCCGGCAGGACGAAGATTACAGTTACCTTCGCGACGAGGGCTGCAAACGGAACCTGTGGGACCCGTTGAAATACATCCGACTCGGATCGAGCGACGATAAATACCTGACAATCGGCGGGGAAGCGCGCGAGTGGTACGAAGGTTTTCGCAACTCCCTCTGGGGCATCGGTCCACAGGACGGCAATGGATATCTATTATCGAGGTTCTCGGCGTTTGGCGACTTTCACCTGAAGTCTCGCCTGCGGTTTTTCGCGGAACTCACGAACGATATCGAAGCGGGAAGAAATGGAGGTCCGCGGCCGGTCATTGATGAAGACAGGCTATGGTTCGAGCAGGCGTTCGCTGACATCACCCTCCGGCAAAAGGAGGAAGAGAAAAAAGGGGCGAGACCGAAAAAGGATTCCCTTGTTCTGCGGCTTGGGAGACAGGAGTTCTTTTTCGGATCGGGCCGGATCGTGGAATTCAGAGAAGGCCCCAATGTTCACAGATCATTCGATGGAGCCTCTATCAGGTGGAAAACTGACAAGTGGGATTTGACCGGGGTCGCCACGAAACTCGTGCGGAACAGGATCGGTGTTTTCGACTCCTTTACCGATCCGGGCACGACCTTCTGGGGAATATACGCCGTCAGGCAGTTGTCCAAGCCAAAGAATGCAAAGGGAGCAGAGGGCGCAGAGGGAAAGAACATCGATCTCTACTATCTCGGTGTGGCCCGAAAACAGTCGGTGTTCGACAAAGGCGTTGGCGCCGACTTGCGCCACACGATAGGAGCGCGGTTCTGGGGCAGGCAGGGAGGATGGGATTACGACAGCGAGGCGATAATTCAGATTGGGAGTTTCCGTGACGTCGGGCTCCTTGCATGGGCGAACGCGCACGACACGGGATACACGTTTAAATCCGCGCGTTTTCGGCCTCGAATCGGAACGACGTTTTCCGTCACCAGCGGTGACAACGGCGATCCTGGGTCGCGCCTTGGAACTTTCAACCCGCTGTTCCCGACCGGCAGGTACTATGGTCAGGGATCGATAACTCTGAATGGCCCCAGTAATCTCGTCTGGGTCGGTCCGTCACTGACTTTGCAGATTACGAAGTCGGTCCAGGTCATTGTCGATGACGATACCTTCTGGCGTACGAGCCTGAACGACGGCGTTTATGACTTAGCCGCCAACTTATTGGTTTCCGGGAAAGACAACCGCGAACGCTACGTGGGATCTCAGACAGCGGCAGGCGTTTACTGGCAGTACAATCGCCATCTGCTATTGTCCGCCGCCTATAACCATTTTTCCGCGGGCCCTTTCCTGCGTAAGGCGAACCCGCGCAGGCGGCCGGTAGATTATGCGGCGGTGTGGTTGACTTATAAATTCTGAAGGCAGTGGGCAGTGTGTGAATTCTTTTTGTGGCGCCGGCGCTTGCGGGCGGCGCCACAAAAAGAACAAAGTCGAGCTAAGGTTTGTTCTGAAGTCCGATTCTCCAGCTTCGATTGGTCATCTGTTCGGCGCTGATTTCGACGTCGAGGAATTTTCGTATGATCTCGATGTTGGTCGTCGTATGGCGTGACGTGGGGACTGTGGTGAACGACCCGCCGCGAGCCAGCGCCATCGGCAGCAAAAGTTGATCGGCAAGATATTCGCCCACGGCCACGTCGCTCGCCAGGTAGCGTCGCGCCGCGACCACTGCCTGGTCGGCCACCGCTTCCGCCGCGACGCCGCGCTCGCCGAAACCCGTGAAGACCTCCGTGACGTTTTCGCTTTCGATTTCGAGCGTGATGACGTTGCCGGGGCCGGGCGAGTTCGTGATCGATTCCACTTCCAGCCATTCCCACCGCCACGAGAGCTTTTTGTGAATGACGCCCAGTTCGCGTTCAGCTATGTTGCGAGGCAGATGGGCCACCAGCGCTGTCGCGCGGCGATTCAGTATCTTGCCGCGTTCATTCAATTCGATCGGCTCCAGTCTCTTCACCGGCGTGATGACGATCTCGAAGCGGCCCCCGCCCGCCGGATAAAAGCCGTATCGTTCAAGCCTGGCTTCGATTCGCGCGCCCATTCGTCGGAGCAACGGCAGAAAGGTCTTCGCCAAAAAATCGAAAGGCGGCGCGAACGGATTATGCGTCCCGCCCTCGAGCGTCAAACGCGTCTGCTGGTCTTCGTTATCGGAGATGATCAGCGCCGGCAGAATCGTCTGCAGGACGAGCGTGGCGCTGCCCGCCGTCCCGACGGCAAAATGGTAATCGCCATGAGCTATGTGGTTGGGGGTGAATGTGAGCTGCGTCGAGCCTATGTTCACGCCGGCGACTTCGGCCTGGCCGATCCTGGCCGCGGCCTTCACCGCTGTCAGATGCTGCCGCAGCAACCCCGGATTCTTGCGTCCGGCGCGAATCTTTTCGATCCGGAACGGCCGGCCGGTGAATAGCGAAAGACCCAGCGCCGTGCGTAGAATCTGGCCGCCGCCCTCTCCAAATGAACCGTCAATCAAAATCATTTCATTTCGCGCCAACCCAGGCCATTTTAAGCAGTGAGACACCCTGTCGTGGAAGATCGAATTTTAGAGTCACACGACCGTCTGTCGCGCGCAGCCATTCGGGAGAGCCGAGTAGTTGTAGCTGGCCTGCCTGTTCGAGTTGCGGATACTGCTCAGGCGAAGGCTTTTGCGGCGCTCCCATTTTCTTCCAGACCTCGTACGAATTGCTGTGCTCGGCGTCCACACGATAGTGATGTAGCGACAGCCGTTCATTCGCTCCGGCCGGCAACCCCTCGACAACTATCTCGACACGGGCCGGCGGCGCGGGAAGATCGTCGTCATGATAATTCCAGACAAGGACGGAAACGGCCCCATCCTGCCGGCTCGCCAGAGCGTTCACGTCGGGATCGCCTCGCACGCCGGCGTCGCGAATGGCTTCGAGTCGCGCCGCGCCTGAGCTTTCCACGGCGACGCGTTCTCCGCCCATCTGTCCGAGCATTCGGAAGACATTGAGCACGGGCTTGTCTATGCCGTTTGTCGCGAGATCGCGGAACCCGTCGAAATACGGCTGGTCTTCGAACTCGAAAGCCCATGTGACCGAGCCAATCAGGTTGACGCCGTGAAGATCGGCCAGTTCATACGTGCGCGCGATCTGAGCGGCGGTATAACTCGAATACATCGTCCCATTGCGGTAGCCGTTCTGCGGATTGACTCGCGACGAACAGGCCGCGCAGCCTTCAGGGTCGGATTCGCCAATGATGATCGGCGTGTCGCGGTATTCCGGGAACGAAGCCACGATCTGGAATCCGTTCGAGATGGCTTTGAGCTGGTTGCTGACGCCCATTCGCACGTGGCCTTCGACGACGCGCGGCGCGCCTTTGGCGTGGAACCCGATGTAATCGAGCGGCGCGCCCGTTTTGCCCGTCGCGGCGTTCTGCCCGCGCAAGCAGTGTTCGAGGAAGTCGCGCAGGAATTTCTGCGGTCTGGCGCCGAGCGGGCCGGTGACGTGTGGGCCGCCAATGCGGGCGGTCGGCAACGCGCGCTTCACGGCGTCGGCCGTGTAGTCGTAAAGCTTGAAGTACTCCTCCGGCGTTCCTTGCCAGTAGCCGATGTCCGGCTCATTCCACAACTCCCAATACCAACTCTCTACTTCGGCGCGACCATACTTTTCGACCGAATGCCGAACCCATTGAAAGATAAGCTCCGCCCACTTCGAGTAATCGCGTGGCGGATGCGCCCAGCCGGTGAAGATCGTGTTATACGATTTATCGACGCTCCACTCGTGCCGGTACGGCTGCGGTTTGGTCGAGAGCGCTTCCGGCATAAAGCCGATCTCGACCAGCGGCTTCATTCCGCGCTCGACATAGACGTTTAGGATGCGGTCAACAATAGTCCAATCGTAGCGCGGTTTACCGGAAGCGTCCTCGGTGTAGGCGTTGGTCGAACCCCATTTGAGCGCCGCCGTTCCGTCTCCGGTCGTCAGCAGGTTGTGCGTTCGGACGAAGACGGGCGCGGGGCTCAGCGCCGCAAGCTCCGAGAGGAGCTTCTTGCCGTCTTTCATGTAAGTGTAATTTGGCTCGTCATAGCCGAAGAAACTCCAGATCGGTTTCATCGGCCCCTTGCGCTTTGCCGCGTCAACGCGAATTGTGACGCGATCCGGTTGTGCGCCCGACAGGGCTCCCAACAAAGCGACGAATATAAGAACGACGACATTTCGCATACTTTACTCACCCGTTCGCATCAATCTCAAATGCCCGAATTCAGCGCTGCCCGGCGATGAGCCGGAGAAGATGTATGGCTGATAGCCCGCCGCCTCCGCATACCGCTCAGCGATCCTGAGGACCGACTCCGCGGCGTCGCGACGTGCGAGAATGGCGACCGTCCCGCCACTTCCGCCGCCTGTGATCTTCGCCCCATAGATTCCTTGCCCCGGCCCGGCCGCGCGCGCAAACTCCACGATTCGGTCAGTGGCCGCGGAACCCAATCCGCAGGCCGAATAACTCGCGTGCGACTGATACATCAGTTCGCCCGCCAGTTTCATGCGCTCCTCGCTGATCTCTCCCCCAAGCAACTCCGCGAATAGTCGCACGCGGTGATGTTCGTATATCGGATGCGCCGCCGGAACGCGCACGGCGTAGCTCCGTTCGGGATCGACCCGCGTGACCGTGTCGGTCGTGCCTCTGTAGCGCGACAGAAATTCCGCGCCTTCGATCCGCTCCGGCAATTTGGCGGCGTAGTGTTGTTCGAATTCGGACGGCGTGATGTTGGCCAGATAGCCGCCCCAGCGCGGGTCGTCAAACTGCGCGGCGCCGCACGGCGCGACGGCGCTCACTTTCAATCCGGCCATCTCGGCGATGATTCGATAACCCATGAACGCCCCGACGCGCACTGAGCCATAATCGGCGCCGGTGACCGCATGGCGCACGCCGGAGTCCAGCCCCCAGAACGCTACATCATCGGGAATCGCGGTCATTCCCATCAATTCCGCCGGTTGGCAGCGCAGAGCGAGCAGGCGATTAGCATCGCCGCACGACGCCGTCATCTGATCCATCACGCCGCAGGGCGCGCCCGCAACCCGGTTTTCGACAATTTGACACAGAATCGCCGTTTCGCGCGCATCCATAGTGATGTCGAAGGCGGCCGCCACGGCCCGCATCACCGCGACTTCGAGCGCGGCGGAAGAACTGACCCCCTTGCCCTGCGGCACGCGCGACGAGATCAGGATGCGCGCGCCGTCCCGAAAACGGATCCCGCGCTCCCGCATCAGCGTCAGAAACACGCCCGCCACATAAGCCGCCCAATGCTGCGACGGGTCTTGTTGAAATCGGCCGCGAGCCGTTTCGTAATCGATCGGCTCGCCTGAATTCTCAAATTTAGCGAGAGGCATCTCGAAAGCGAGCGTTTGCCCCGTTTGCCCCGTTTGCCCCGTTTGCCCCGTTTGCCCCGTTTGCCCTGCGCCGTCCCCGAGGCTGACGATCGTGAGGTTTCGATCAGTCTGGCGCTGTAATGCGGTGAATGTCGCTTCCAGGATAGGCAGCTCTAACACCAGCGATCCGGAATAGTCAGCGATCCCGCCCATCACATCCAATCGCCCGGGCGCGCGCGCGATTACAATTTCATCCTCTGGATCAAAAAGCCCCTGCGGACTCTGATCCAGCTCGTTCAAGGCTTCGATGAACGCCGCTACATCCGGCAGGCCGTGTGTTTCGCCGTGAATGATCTTGTACATACAGTAATGATGATGGAGAACACAAAAAGCGCAAATGAAGAAACACAAAAAGCGCAAAACCACTAATAATATCTTTTTGCGCTTTTTGTATTGGTTTTGCGCTTTTTGTGTTCTCCAGACTCAGACTTAACGCAATTGCTTATAGTGAATCTCCGGCTGCGCGCGCAGCTCTGCGGCTTTCTCTTCTGGAGACGTGTCGCTCAGAAAATTGCCGCCGCCTATCTCAGGCCCCGCAAGATATTTCAGCAGGTTCGGGCGGCGCAGCGGCGGATGAAATTCTATGTGGAAATGGAACCCGCGATAATCGCCGCCGTCGGTCGGCGCCTGGTGCAGCGGCATCACATACGGGAACGGCATTCGCCACAGGTTGTCGAATTTCGCAAGAATGAGTTTGAGCGCTTCGGCGAAATCGCTCAACTCCGTCTCGCCGAGCGTCGCGATGCTCGGATGCGAAGTTTTCGGCGCCACGAAAACTTCGTAAGCATAACGCGCGAAGTATGGCAGGAAAACTATCGCCGAATCATTTTCGAAAATGATTCGGCGCCCGTCTTCGCGCTCGGCTTTGAGTATGTCCTGAAAGAGTATCCGCCCGGTCTCGCCCAGATATCGCTCTGAGACTTGCGCCTCGGTCTCGATGGTCTTGAAGACGAAGTTGGTCGCGTATATCTGGCAATGCGGGTGAGGGTTGGAGACGCCTACGACCTCGCCCTTGTTCTCGAAGATCAGGACGTGAACGATCTCTTAATGCGCGCCGAGCTCGACGTATTGCTCCTGCCAGACGCGCATCAGATTGGCGATCTCGGCCGGCTCGAGTTCCGCGAGAGTCAGATTGTGGCGCGGGCTGTAGCAGACGACGCGCGCAATGCCCGCGGCGGGCCGGTTGCGGTAAATCCCCCGTGGCGCGTCCAGTTCGAGCGGCGCGTCGAAACCTACGCAGGGATGATCGTTATCAAAAACGAACGTGCTGGCGTAATCGTCATTGCGCCTGCCGCTGACGCGCGTGGCGCCGGGGCATAAATAACAATCAGGCAGGTAATCGGGCAGCGCCGATTCTTC
>DASUFM010000472.1:0-6719 GCA_036274535.1 Blastocatellia bacterium | reverse complement strand
CTTCAGCAGCGGACAAGGTGTCTTAATGGTTCGTTAGACTTAAACCTGGAGAACGCAAAGAGCGCAAAACTACCCATGGATTCCTTTGCGCGTTTTGTGTTTCTTCTTTTGCGCTTTTTGCGTTCCCTTAGCTCGACTTTGTCCATTGTGAGATCGGCGCCGGAGCGCCGATCTCACAATGGACAAAGTCTCGTTTAACCGTTAATTGCGTGGCGAACCACTTATCCGCATAAGTCGCAAGCGCTTAGTCTCAGGTTAAGTGAGCGGTTAATCGCAGCTTAACCGGCGATATTCGACGCTTGATAGTTTTCAACCTCATCATCGGATTACGACATTTAAAAATGGCGCTGACTTTGTCCTTTTTGTGGCGCCGCCCGCCAGCGCCAGCGCCACAAAATGGACAAAGTCGAGCTTACTTTGTATCTGGAAAGTTCTGTTGTTGATCGCCGCGCCAGCTCAACGTATGAGCGAGAACGGCTTTTTCGCAGGCCAATCCCACCAAAGCAGCCTGATCAAATTGTCGACTTATGTTTTACAGAGAATATGACGATAAAACTGCGCATATATTGCCAAATCTGGCAACTGGTTGCGTATTTACCATCGAAATGAACATTGGTCAAGGGAAGAAGAGGTGAAGGGGAGAAGGGGAGAAGGGGAGAAAGATAACCTTGTCTCCTTGTCTCCCTGTCTCCTTGTCTTCCTTTCCACTCTATCCTTACGCCCGCAGGACAGTGATGTTTTTCGCCGCGAAGGGTTTGATGGCTTTATCGGAAGTGGCCTTGTCGGTGATGATGGTGTGGAAGTCGGAAGCGGGCCAGATGATCGAGGATCCGACGACTCCGATCTTGCGGTGGTCGGCGACAATGATCCGCTGTCGCGCCTGCCGCATCATCGCGCGGTGGATGGCGGCCTGGTCGGGGTAATTGGTGGTCAGCCCGTGCTCGGCGTGAATGCCGTCAACGCCGATGAAGGCCTTGTCCACGAACATCTCACTGACGTTGCGCTGAGCCACGTCGCCGACCAGGGCGAACCATGCGCCGCTCAGATTGCCGCCGGTCATGGTGACCTTGATGTCGGCAAGATGACTGAGCTCCATCGCCACGTTGACCGCGTTGGTCAACACGGTGATGCCTTTGCGGTGGCGGATGCTGCGCGCCACCTGGGTGGTCGTGGTGCCCGCGCTGATCGCTATGATCTCGCCGTCGACGATGAGGCTTGCCGCAAGCAATCCGATCCGGCGCTTTTCGGCCGCGCACTTCTCTTCCTGCTCCTGAAAGGAAGAGAGGTGGCGGAACGGTTCATAAAGCAGCGGCGCGACCGGGACCGCGCCCCCATGACTGCGCAGCAACAGCCCCTGCCGCTCCAGTTCGGTCAGGTCGCGCCGGATTGTCGCTTCGGAAACCTTCAACAGCTCGGCCAGCTTGTCAACCGCCACCTCGCCGTTGCGCAACAGCTCCTGCAGAATCTGCTCGGAGCGCCCCGCCGTCGCATTCTCTTTCGCCATAGTACGTGGAGGGTAAGCGACCTGAGCGTTGATCAGCAAGTCTTTTATGCGGTTGGGATGTAGGGGCGGGTGTCCCCCGCCCTGTCCCGCTCCCCAGGCGATAGGGCGGGGAATACCCGCCCCCTGCGTCGAATTTCGCGGATCAACAGATTATAAGATGATCTTGTTTTCTTTAAATCGTGGGTGTATGATCCGCGCGCTATCCGAAAGTCAGACACGACGAGTGGTAAAGAAAGTTGTAAAGAAACGCGTATGAACGGGAAGGCGTTAAGGTTGATTCAGCCTCTCTCGAAGCGGGATCAGGTGGTGGCCTCTTTCAAGGAGGCGATTCTGAGCGGGGTCATTCTACCTGGCGACGCTATCGTCGAGAGCAAGGTCGCCCAGCAATTGGGCGCCGGCATTCCATTGATACGCGAGGCGCTGATCGAGTTGGAACACCAGGGATACGTGCGGAAAGTGCCTTATAAAGGCACGACCGTCACCAAGCTGGAGCGGCGCGAGGTGGAGAAGATCTTCCGCCTGCGCACGGAGCTGGAATCGCTGGCGATCGAGTTGGCGAGGGAGACCGTGACGCCTGAAGACGTCGAATACCTGCGCGGCGTCACGGCCAGGATGAAGGCGGCGGCGCAGACGCTCGACCTCGATCAGTTTTATCAAAACGACCTCGCGTTCCATCGCAAACTCTGGGAGGTTTCGGGCAACGAATACCTGGTCGAATGTCTGGAACGCATTGTGGCGCCGCTCTTCGCTTTCTTTTTGATGAAGGACCGCCGCCCCGGCGAATCGTATCTCGTCAGCGCCGCCCAACACGAAAAGATCGTTGAAGCGCTGCCCCGGCTGAGCGTGGCGAAATTGCGCGCTCTGATGAAAAATTCGGTCTCGGAATGGAAAACCGAAGTTTTCAACGCGGTGCTGCCGCGCGAGTCTAAATAGTCCGAATAATGGCTTGACTTTGTCCATTTTGAGATCGGCGCTCGCGCCGATCTCAAAATGGACAAAGTCGAGAATAGAAGATCGCTGTTTTTTCCTTCCTCTAGTTGCTGGGATGTAATCCGAACCAAATTCGATGACTGTTGCTGGGATGTAACCTGGATCAGTTTGCAATTGCATGTGTGGGGCACAGCTGTGTCCGACGATCAGCATTAACCCGTCAGTTTTTGAAAGGAGACACTATGAGACGAAGAGTCGCAGTGACGATCATCGCTTTGGGCGCCCTGGTGTTCGGAGTGACCTGGAAAGCGATGGCGCAGACAGCAACCGGCCAGATCACGGGCGCGGTGAAGGACGCGAACGGAGCCATTCTGGCCAGGGCGAAGGTCAGGGTCAACAGCGCGCTCACGGGCTTGACGCGTGAGACCACAACCAACGAAGAGGGCGTATACGTCTTCCCGCTCCTTCCGGTGGGAGTTTACGCGGTGACAGTGGAGCATACAGGTTTTCAGGCGTCCAGGAAGGCGAACATCTCAATCAACGTCGATCAGGTAGTCCGCGCCGACTTCGGTTTGACGGTAGGCAATGTGAGCGACGTGGTCGAGGTGCAATCGGGCGCGGTGGCGCTGGACACCGAGACCGCTTCGATGGGGCAGGTGGTCTCACAGCGGCAGGTCACGCAACTGCCGCTGAACGGGCGCAATTTCCTGCAACTGCTGTTTCTGAACGGCGGCACCGTCGAGACCAACGGCGAGCAGGGGGGCATGCGTCAAGGCGCCGGGAACGCGATCAGTATCAACGGCGCGCGGCCGACTTCCAATAACTATCTGTTGGACGGAACCTCGAATACCGACACCGCGCTCGGCACGCCGGCGGCGATCCTGTCGGTGGACGCCATTCAGGAGTTCAAGGAACAGACCGGGACTTACTCGGCTGAATACGGCTTCAGCGCCAATCAGGTCAATATCGTCAGCAAGCGGGGGACCAACGACGCGCATGGGACGGTCTTCTGGTTCGGGCGCAATGACGCGTTTGACGCCAACAACTTCTTCAATAATCAGAACGGCCAGAAGAAAACCAAGTTGCGGCAAAATCAGTACGGCTTCGTGGTCGGCGGGCCGGTGATAATTCCGAAGCTCTATGACGGCCGCAACAAGTCTTTCTGGCTGGTGAATTTCGAAGGCTATAAGAGAATCCAGGGATTTTCCGACGTGTTGACAGTCCCGACCCCGGATCAGTTGGCGGGCCGATTCACCTCGACGATCATCGATCCTGTGACCCGCGCGCCTTTCCCGAACAACACGATCCCGCAAAGCCGTTTCTCGCGCATTGCGAAACTCGCGGTGGCGAAGTTCTTCCCCGCGCCGAATTTCACGGGCCAGAATGGCAATTATCTTCGGAATCGGAATTTGCCCCTGGATCAGAGCCAATACACCATCCGCGGCGATCAGGAGCTGGGACGTTTCGGGTCCGTCTTCGGGAGATTTACCAGCACCGATTACACGAACATCAGCGCCGGCAACACTACGGAACTGGGTGATCGCAACTTCATCCAGCAAACCAGGAACTGGCAGGTTTCACATACAATTCCTTTCGGGGCCAATCTCGTGAACCAGTTTCGCCTGGGTTACATCCAGGCCAGGGCCGACGAGCATGGGCCCGCGGCGCCTCAGTCGGATATTGACGCGGTCGGACTGACGGGCGTTTTCACGGGAATACCCGATGTCCAGCGCACCTATCCGGCCGTTGGCTTTAACAATTTTGGGACAGGTCTTGCCGGCGGCGGCAGCGCGGTCAACGATTACACGACCAGCTTTCAACCGATGTGGGATATCAGCAATACCACCACATGGATTCACGGCAATCACACGCTGAACATCGGCGCGAATTTCCGCAAATGGTCGCTCCAACGCGATCTGGCGAATGACTTCCTCGGGCAATTCACTTTCAGCGGCTTTTTCACCGACCCGAGATTGCCAGCGCCTGCCGATCCCACAAAAACGCTGCCGGGAACTCGGGATAACGCTATTGCGGATTTCCTGTTGGGATACTACTTCACCGCCAGCGTCTTTCAACCGGCCGGTTTCGGAGTGAAAGGGGCAGTTGGGAATCCGCGCCAGTTCAATTACTGGTATCTCGCGCCCTACATTCAGGACGATTGGAAGGTCAGCCAGCGCCTCACGCTCAATCTGGGACTGCGTTACGATTTCCGCACCATTCCGACCGAGAGCAATAACCGGATGGGATGGCGCGATCTGTCCAATCCCCGCGGCGGTTTGCTGGTCGCAGACGAGAACCTTGTGGACACCGGCATTGTCGGCGACCAGAGCTATTACAGATTCGCAAATCGCCGGAATCCCCGCGACGCTTCCAAGAAAGTGTTCGCCCCTCGCTTCGGCTTCGCCTTCCGCCCGTTCAGCGATGACAAGACGGTGGTTCGTGGGGGCTACGGCGTCTTCTTCGATTCCGCCGAAGGACGTGAAATTGACGGGGCCGCCGATATCTTTCCGTATGTAAGCCGTGGAAGTTACAATCAAAGTATCGGACAACAGGCGCCCTTGATCACTACAGACAGCCTCTTCCCGGATTTCGCCAGCGCCAAGGTCGCCACGCCTGCCGCCAATACCTTCCTGGCGGTGAGCATGTCGCCCGAACCTCGTAATCCATACGTGCAGCAATGGTCGCTGGGCGTACAGCGCTCGCTCACGCAAAAGACCACGCTCGAGCTGAATTACATAGGGTCGAAGGGAACGCATTTGCTGATGAGGCGCAACATCGCGCAGGCGCGGAAAATGGCTGATCCGGCGTTCTGCGCTTCGCTTCTGCCGAATCCAAATCAGCGCGATTGCCCGGTTCTGGCTCGGAAACCTTTCCCGAATTTCGTCACCTACATTGACAGCGATTTTTCGGGTAATTCCAGCTACAACGCCTTCAACGCCAAAGTCGAGCATCGCAGCAATTCGCTGCTCTTCACTACCGCGTATACCTGGGCGAAGAGCCTTGACAATAAATCCGCCGCCGCCGGCATCGGCAATGACAACGCCGGCTGGCAGGGCTTCCTGGACAACAACGACGTTCGCCGCGACAGAGGCCGTTCGGAATTCGACGTGGACCACCGTCTGGTTAGCAGCGTGGTTTATGAACTGCCGGTCGGCCGCGGGAAGAAGTTCGGCGGCAATCTGCCGAAAGCGGCCGATCTGATAATCGGCGGCTGGCAGGTAAACGCCATCGCCACATTCCAGCGCGGATTTCCCATGACCATAACCGCGTCGGATATCGGCGGATTGAATGATTCCCAGGGCTCGAATCGAGTTGATATCGTTGGAACGCCGAGATTGACGAAAACCAAAGATCAATGGTTTGATACCTCCGCGTTCAGGCAGCCCGCCGCTGGGTTCCTGGGAACTTCAGGGCGTGGTATCTTGCGGGCCCCTGGCATTAATAACTGGGATACGGGATTGTTCAAGAACTTCACCATCACGGAGAAAGTAAGCTTCCAATTCCGATTCGAGTCGTTCAACGCATTCAATCACACCCAATGGGGCGTTCCCGTTCGCAACGTGGCAGACCGGAACTTCGGGAGAATCACTAACGCGCGGGCCGCCCGCATCAATCAGTTTGGCGCCAAGATAGTTTTTTAACCGCCGCACAATGAAAATAGACAGGATTTACAGGATTTTTCAGGATTGATCTCACGGATAAAATCATGAAAAATCATGTGAATCCTGTCCATTTCCTGGGGAGTAGAAGTTGTCATCGAAATATGCGCTTTTGTCGCTTCTGTGCGCCTTGTTCCTCGCTTCGGAGGCCGGGGCGTGGCAGGCCGGCGCGGCGCAGTCGCAGCGATACTTACAGGAAGGCGAGAAGGCCCTGGCGGAGGGGCGCTATGACGAGGCCGCGCGGGCGTACGAAAAGCTCCGCGAACTGGCCCCGAACATGGCCGAAGCGCACGCCCGTCTGGGACTGATCTACTACCAGGAGGGAAAATTTGAGCATGCCGAGCGCGCGCTTCGACAGGCGATAAAGTTGAAGCCGGCTCTTCCGAACACTGGCTTGTTGCTGGCGATGACTCTGTCTGAACTGGGGCGATATAAGGAAGCCTTACCGGCGTTGGAGAAGGGATTCAGGAACGCGACCGACCCGGCGCTGAAGCGCGCGAGCGGATTGCGGCTCAGCCGCGCTTACACGGGTTTGGGGCTGGATGATAAGGCCGTCGAGGTCGCGTTGGAACTGACCAGACTCTATCCGAAAGATCCCGAAACGCTTTATCAGGCCGCGCGCCTGT
>DASUFM010000471.1:0-5917 GCA_036274535.1 Blastocatellia bacterium | reverse complement strand
GCGGCTCCGAGACAAGGGTCAAATTCACTCTCGGCCCATCCGGTAAATAAGGCAGCCAAATAAGTCCTATTCAGGATTATTCCGAGAGGCCACAAACCGTGGAAGAATCGATCAATCAGATTATCGAGAGTTACAATCCGGACACGCCTTTGGCCGAGGCGTGGACGATCCCCGCGGCCTGGTATATTGATCCGCGGATTATGGAATTGGAGCGGCGGACGGTCTTTTCGCGTTCCTGGCAGCTTGTCGGGCGCGCCGATCAGCTTCGCAAGCCGGGCCAATACATCACGCTGGAGCTGGCCGGGGAGCCGCTTCTGGTCGTCAGAGGCGACGATCAGGTTTTGCGCGGATTCTTCAATGTTTGTCGCCATCATGCCGCCGCCGTCATGACCGCGGCCGAAGGCGAGGCGCGCAACCTACGATGCCCCTATCATGGCTGGACTTACTCGCTTGAAGGAGAACTTCGTGGGACGCCTGATTTCATAGGCGTTTGCGGCTTCGATCGCGCGGCGAGCGGTCTCGCGCCTGTCGAAACGGCGGTCTGGGAGAACTGGGTGTTCGTCAAACTGGATCGTGGCGGTTCTTTGCTTGAAGAATTTCTCGGCGCCGATCTAATCAGGCAAATGTGCGTGTTGAACCTGGGTAATTTTCACTGGGTGGAGCGGCGGCGTTATACGCTGGACTGTAACTGGAAGGTTTTTGTGGATAATTACCTGGACGGCGGCTATCACGTGCCCTATCTTCATAAGGGGCTGGACAGTGTTCTGGACTACGGCAGTTACACGATCGAAACGGGCGAGCGATATTGCCTGCAATCGAGTCCCGTTGTAGAAAACGTGGCAAAAGGAGCCGACGCGCAAACAGGCGCCGTTCGCAAAGGCGACCGCGCTCTTTATTACTGGATTTATCCCAATTTCATGATCAACTGGTACGAGGGAGTGATGGACACGAACCTTGTCATCCCTCTAGGCGTTGATCGGACCGAGGTGGTCTTCGATTTCTATTTCACCGACGTCTCGGAGCAGGCCCGCGAACACAACCTCGCGAGCGTCGTCGTGGCGGAGCGGATTCAGGATGAAGATGTGGCGATCTGCGAATCGGTCCAGCGCGGCCTCAAATCGCGGTCATATACAGCCGGACGGCTCTCTGTGAGGCGCGAAGCGGGAGAGCGCCTTTTCCACCAACTCCTTCACGCTGATTTAAGGGAATGGAACAGCCGACATCAACTTATGACCTGATCGCCAGAATAGAGCGGGGAGACGATTCAGCGTTTACGCCTTTGTTCGAAAAATATCAAAAGCGATTGGCGTTGCTGATTCATTACAAGCTGGGCCAGGAACTGCGGCGGCTGGCGGACGTGGAGGACGTGCTGCAGGAGACCTTCATGGAAGCCTTCCGCGACATCGAGCGGTTTCGATACGAAAAACCCGGCGGCTTCCTCAGTTGGTTGTCCAGAATAGCCGATCACGTGATCGCCGACGCCGCGCGATTCCACGCGAGGCGAAAGCGGCGCGCCGACCACGTGCGATTCCGGTCTGAAGGAACCCCGGAGGGGCCGGAGCCGGCGGATAGCGCCACTCCCAGCCGGCTGCTGGCGGAGAAAGAAGGCCTGCAGGCGTTGATCCAAAAACTGGACAGCCTGCCGGAAGACTATCGCCGCGCAATCCTGCTCGCAAAAGTCGAAGGTCTCTCCAACGCGGAGATGGCCGATCAACTCGGCCGCAGCAGAGAAGCCGCCGCCCTGTTGCTGCACCGCGCGATCAAACGATTCCGGGCAATTCAAGAACAGAAATGAATCGGCGTGTCGCCATTTCAAGCCGTTAATTGTGATGAAAGAACCAGACGATACCCAGGCCGATACCGCCGTTCCGTCAGCCATCGATCGTGAGCAATTGATAGCTAATGCGGTGGCCGTATATCACGACCTGCTGCTGCAGGGAGAGGCTATCGATCCGGACACATTTTGCAGCGACTATCCCGAGCTCGGTCCTGAACTGCGCGAGCAGCTTTGGGCGCTCGATGAGATTGACACTGCGTTGGAGCAAGGCAGGACGCCGCGCGGCGACATGGCGCCGGGACTGCCTGAGCGACTTTCAGGTCACAAAATATTGGGCGTGATCGGCGCGGGCGGAATGGGGCGCGTGTTTCTCGCATTCGACGAAAAGCTCGGCAGAAAAGTGGCGATAAAGACGCTCAGCCCGCGCTACGCCGGCAACGCCATACTGCGCGAGCGGTTCATGCGCGAGGCGCGGGCGCTGGCGCGACTGGATCATCCGAACATCGTTCGCATTTACAATCTCAGAGACGACGGCGAGGAACCGCATTTTGTCATGGAGCTCATAGAAGGCGCTTCTTTGACTGAAGCGGCGCGCCGGCTCGCGCTGAAGCAGAAGATTGAATTGACGCTCAAGGTCGTCCTGACGGTGGATTTCCTGCACCGGCGCCGGATAATTCACCGCGATCTCAAACCCGGCAATATCCTTGTCAGCCCGGACCTCGATCCGAAAGTATTGGACTTCGGACTCGCGGCTCAGTTTGATGAGCCCGGGGACCGGCTCACGCAGGCCGGCGAAGTCATGGGAACCCCTGCTTACTTCTCGCCGGAACAGGCGCGGGCTGATGCGCCACTGGACGCGCGAAGCGACATTTTCTCTCTCGGCGCCATCCTTTATGAACTGGTCACGGGATCGACGCCGTTCCACGGCGAAAGCCTGCGCGACCAGATTCGCTCGATTTGTGAACGCGACCCCGAGCCGCCTCGCAGAATCAATCCCGCCATACCGGGCGAACTTCAGAACATCTGCCTGAAAGCTTTGGAGAAGGATCCAGCGCAGCGATACCAATCAGCGCGCGAGATGGCCGACGACCTGGCGCGACTGCTCGCCGGCGAGCCGGTTCTGGCTCTGCCTTCTTCATACGCGCGGATGATCGCCGGCAAGGTCGAACAACACGTCCGCGAACTCGGCGGCTGGCGACAGGACCGCTTGCTTTCAGAGCAGGAGTTCGACTCGTTCAGGAACCTGTATGACCGGCTGATAGACCGTGAAGACGCCTGGATTATGGAGGTCCGGCGTTTGTCGCTTTCTCAAGTCAGCCTTTATCTGGGCGGATGGCTGCTTGTCACAGGCGCCGCCCTGATGGCGCTGTTTCGATACTTCGGGTTGCCGGGATCGGCGGCCGTGGGCGCCGTCTCAGCCGCGACCGCTTCCTCCTGTTACGCCGGCGTCAGAGTATGGAAGAGAGGGCGCCGGAGAATCGGGATCGCGTTCCTGCTGGCGTTCTGCCTGCTGGCGCCTATTTTGCTGGTAATCGCGATGAACGAGTGGAGAATCTTCTCGTCGCTCACGAAGGGGCGGGAAGACCTGGAACTTTACCCTCTGTTCCCGGCGTTCAAGCAGACGACCAACGCTCAATTATGGTGGGCCATTTTCTTCTCGCTCCCGGCTTACCTATGGCTTCGGCGCTTCACGCGCTCTTCGGTCTTTTCGCTCGTAATCGCGATTATGGCCGCGCTGCTTGGGCTCCTCACGCTGCTGAGGATGGGGTTGATCGAATGGCTGGCCGCCGATCCGGGGAAGGTCTATTTTTACCTCATCCCGATCGCCATTTTCTTCTTCGCCGCGGGATTCATCATAGAACGCTCCGGCCATCCGTCGGATTCACGTTACTTCTATCCTCTCGCCGTGGGATTCACGCTCATCGCGCTGAGCGGCGTCGCGGCCTTTCACCAGCCTTACGCGGCGTGGCTGGGGTCGGTGGCGCCTGTGACGCGTTCTCAGGTCGAGTATCTGTTCATCATCAACGCCCTTATTTACCTGGCGCTGCAATTCGCCTGCGAGCGTGTCTCGTCGCCTCAGACGAGGTGGGTCGCCAGGTCCTTCCGTTTTGTCATTCCCGGACACGTCATGACGTCGCTCCTGCTGCTCGGGATGGAGGCTTCCAGCCGCTGGGAGCAATCGTCCGCGGATAACAGCTTCAGGCTCGAGGCGCGTTTCTTTGAGATCCTGCTGCCATTCGTCGCATGCCTCTTTGTTTTCGGCAGCGTGTCCAGGCAGATGAAGAATTTCTTCGTGACCGGCCTGCTGTTTCTGGGAATCGGGGTTGTGCGTTTGCAACAGGACCTTTTCAAGGATCGCGCCGCCTGGCCTCTTACCCTGCTTGTGATCGGCTTCCTGCTGATGTCCGCGGCGACGAATCCGGACGCGATCATGCGGACCGCCCGTCGAACCGCAAAAAAAATTTCGCGCAGGTGAAATTCCAGCCTAAAAAAGTCGCTATCCGATGTAGGTCGCTTATTAAACAGGTTCGAGCGACCGGAAAGGATAAGACTGATATGGGTAACATTTTGAAAAGCTTCGTTGTTTTTGGGATCGCGATGGCGCTGACTGCCTGCGCTCCCTCGTTGCATCCATTCTATACCGACAAGGACATCGTCTTTAATGAAGCCCTGCTCGGCGTGTGGATAGATGACTCCGGTGAGACATGTAAGTTCACCAAATCCGGTGACAACTATTACGAACTTCTGGTATTGGACGACGAGCCGGCGCGGTTCGAAGCGTGGCTGTTCGAAATTGGCGGCGTGACTTTTCTCGACCTCTATCCGAAGCCGTTGGGCAAGGAGGTCAATCTTTACCCCGAACACTTCGTGCCGGCGCATACTCTTGCGCGAGTGACGATCGGTAATGATTCGATCACCATTGCGATGATGGATGGCGATTGGCTCAAAGAGTTGAGTGATCGAAACCAGCTCGAACTGAAACACGAACGCGTCAACGGCGATATGATCGCGCTGACGGCGCCGACGCGGGAACTACAGGCTTTCGCGCTGAAACATGCCAATGACAAGGAGGCGTTCGACGAGGCGAGCGTCCTTCATCGCATACATTCGGGCAAATGATGGCTGTTCGCAGCAGTGGGACAATTTGGGAAATTGTCCCACGATTTATACATTGCGCTCGAAACGGCTGAGTAAGCGTTGGTCGTGAAGTGAATGTAAATGAGAAACAAGCGGAATGAGCCGAACCGTCTGATCCCCGCGGAAGTTTTGCCTGAGCTCAAATACAGATATAATGGCCGCGTCATGCATATTGCGAAGAGGGCATATTCTCCACTGGTAGTAATTCTCGGCCTGGGACTAATGTATTCGCAGGTATGCAACGTCATTTGCGCATTCTCTAACTGTTCGGGGGCGGTCACGATCAGGAGAGCGGAGGCCGTCGAACACGGCGCTCACTGCCATCAGAAAGGCTCGGCGCCTCAAAAGAAACAATCTCCGGAAGGTCAACACAAATGTCCGGCGCATGGCGCGGCGGTATCGGTTCTGCCGTCCGAGACAATCTCGACCGTAGTTTCGCATGACGCCTGGCAGACTGCGGCCGAGCTTGTTCCTTCTTTTAATATTCTGTTCGATCTCGCCGGAAACGGATCGGATCGTGGCGGGCGTTTCAGGGCGCCGCCGCGACGGTCACTGCTCACAATCCTCCGCATTTAATCCCACCCTTAATTTTCGCCCTGCGGGCGAAGGGCGCTCTGTGCGCCTTTCTGAAAATAAGTCCTATGGGCCCTATATGTCCTATAGGGCCTACATGTCCTATTTCCCAAGGAGGATTGAGCCATGACCAATGGCAAACCGCGAGCTGCGCGCTTTCGCGGCGCTCGCGCGATTCGCATGGACGCGATCATACTGATTTTATGCGCTTTTATGATCGTTGCGCCGGCGTTACAACGATCAATCAGCGCCTCGCCGGCTCAAACGGCGGCGGCGCTGGGCCTGGAAGACCTGGAGCGGATGGCGTTGCAGAACAATCCGACGGTCGCGCAGGCTGAGGCCGCCGTTCGCGCCGCCGAAGGCCGCCGCGTGCAAGCCGGGCTTATGCCCAATCCGATCGTCGGTTATGCGGGTGAAGAATTGAGTACG
>DASUFM010000470.1:0-2157 GCA_036274535.1 Blastocatellia bacterium | reverse complement strand
CCGGATCCGGCGGCCGGCCCGATTTGATTTAGATTTGATCGTTCTATACGCTGACGGAAAAATTTGCGGTGTAATCGTATTCATGCCTGACTGCTTATATTTATTATAGAAAGCTCCCATACCGTCTGGAGCCCAGCCGGTATAGAAGTCTGATCATGCGCATGAGGCTAACGCTAGCGAGCCGCTTTCGCCATTATCGCGGTCTGGCGAAATCGTTTTTAGCCAAGCGTCGGGGAGCGCCAAGTTTTTAATGGTTTTCAAAAATCTTCCTATTGATTTAGATACGGATGGTCGCGCCTCTCTGCGTGATGGGGAGGCGAAGGCGTCTTTTGACAACGCATCGGATGGGAGAAACCGGCGAACGCTCAACCGTGAGCGCAAGTCGGAGAAACTCTCCTCCAGCGATCCTGGCCGCGGTCCTGGCGACGATCTCGGAGTCGGTATTTTCCAGATCGAGCCGGTGACGCGGATCAGCGGGCGTTTCACGCTGAGCGCAGAGATCGATTTCGCCAATCGGCGGACGCTCGACGCGCACGTCGAATGCGGGGAATTCAGCAGGCAATCCGGCGCATGTGAGACGATCCTGAAGGGCCGACAGCCTTCCGACGCGGTTCACATTTCGAGCCGCGCCTGTGGTTCTTCGAGCGGCGCGCATGCGATCGCTTCGGCGATGGCGGTGGAGATGGCCGCCGGGGCGCCTCCCCCGCCGCTGGCCGTCGTCGCCAGAAACCTGGCGAGCGGCGCCGAGATGATTGATGAGCTTATCAATCACCTCTTCATCCTCGCGGGTCCAGATTACTCGGAAGGCGCGGTCAGCCGCACCAGTTTGTCATTATGGGCCAGGGCGCAGAAGACAACGCCCGCCGGAGTGAATGAGCATGGGCTGGAGACGGTCGCCGACCTGATGCGCGGGATGAACCCGATGAGCGGCCATCTCTATCTCGAAGCGCTGCAGATGGCGCGTCTGGGGCGCGAGATCGCGACGCTGATTTTCGGCAAACATCCACACCCGACGACAATCGTTCCAGGAGGAATCGCTGTCGAAGCCAGCCGGGAGACGTTCAATCAGGTCCTGGGCCGGATCAACGCCCTGCTCGATTACTCGAAGAAACTCGCCAGTGTCTGGGATGATCTGGTCGATTTCTTTTATGACGCCGAGCCTCGTTACGCTCGCGTCGGCGCCCTGCCGGCCAATCTGATCAGCGCCGGATTATGGGACGATCCGGAGAGTTACGACGCCAGTTATCTGAACATCAACGAATGGGGCGCGCGCCGGATGTCGGCGCCGGGCGCCGTCATCGACGGCGAAATGCGAACCAATCGTCTCTCGGACATCAACCTCGGCGTCGAGGAGTTCGTCGAACACGCCTATTACAGGCGATGGGAGGGCGCTTATGTGATGGCTGACGCGCTCGGCGGCCCGGTCTCTCCCTGGCACCCCTGGAACAAGGAGACATTGCCGGAGCCGGCGCCGCGCAATTGGAAAGACCGGTATTCCTGGAACGCCGCGCCGCGCTGGGATCGTGAGGCGATGGAGAGCGGGCCTCTGGCCCGATTGTGGATCAACGCCTTGAGCGGCGCGCAGAATTGTGAATTCATACGACCGGCGCGCCGCGGCCTGGAAATATATTTGCCGAAGGGGCAGCGACCCGCCACAACCTTGAGGTGGATGATCCCCGACGGGCCGAACGCGCTGGAGCGCAATCGCGCCAGAGCCTATCAGGTAGCGTACGCGGCGATGGCCGCATACTCCGACCTCCTGAGGGCATTCGATTATATCCGCCGCGGCGAGACGAAAATGTCGGTCAGATTTCTCTCCCCTGAGAAGAAGTTCAGCATGGGATTCTGGGAATGCGGCCGCGGAATGATCACACACCACCTGGTGATTGATAAATCCAGGATCGCCAATTATCAGATCGGCGCTCCATCCGAATGGATGGGGTCCCCTCGCGACGCCGGAAATTTTCCGGGAGTTTACGAAGCGGCGATGATGAACACGCCACTGCTGGAAGAATGCGTCCGCCAGGAAGATTTCACTGGCGTGGATATTTTGCGCGTAATGCGCAGCTTTGATCCTTAAAAGATTTGAAGAGCAGGACGGACTTATGGTCTTTGAAAAAATAACGCCCCTATGTGTGGCGCGAGTTGTTTACTCGC
>DASUFM010000469.1:0-3281 GCA_036274535.1 Blastocatellia bacterium | reverse complement strand
GTAACGACCTGGGGAATCGGCTACGCCCTCGTGGCGTTTGACCGAACGCGTTTCCGCGATTTCGCATGGCTGGGCGCGATTTCAAAGACGATCTTCTTCACAATCTACGCCGCGGCTTTTTTCGGAAGACGAATTTCATTCGCGGCCTTCATTCCGGCGCTCGTAGACCTCGCCTTCGCGATCCTGTTTGTCGAATTTCTCCGTCGTACATCAGACAGAGGGACAGGGAGACGGAGAAACGGAGGATAGAGGATCGAGGATCGAGGATCGAGGATCGAGGATCGAGGATCGCCATCTTCCATCTTCCATCTTCCATCTTCCATCTTCCATCTTCCATCTTCCATCCTCTGTCCCTCCATCACTGAATCGCCAGCATGCGGTCGAGCGCGACTTTCGCCCATTGGGCGGTCTCTTCATCGACTTTGATCCGGTTGACGACGGCCCCTTCGACCAGGTTTTCCAATGACCATAGCAGGTTTTCCGGAGAAATGCGGAACATCGTCGCGCACATGCACAAATCAGGCGCGAGTAGCGTCACGAATTTGTCCGTGTGGCGTTTCGCCAGGCGGTTGACCAGATTGAGTTCCGTGCCGACGGCCCAAAGGCTTCCGGCCGGAGCTTCGGCGATGGTCTTGATGATAAATTCCGTCGACCCGTTGAGATCGGATTTCGCGACGACCTCATGGCGGCATTCGGGATGGACCAGGATTTTGACGCCTGGATATTCGGCGCGGCGGTCGTCGACGTGGCGCGCCTGGAAACGCCCGTGAACCGAGCAAAAGCCCTTCCATAAAATGATTCTCGCGTTCTTCAGCCGTTCTTCTGTATTTCCGCCCAACTCCAATCGCGGATCCCACACCGCCATCTGATCCGGCGGTATGCCGAATTTCACTCCCGTATTTCGCCCCAGGTGTTCGTCGGGGAAGAAGAACAATTTCTCGCGCCGCCCCAAAGCCCAATCGAAGAGCGGAACGGCGTTCGATGAAGTGCACACGGCGCCTTCATGGCGGCCGCAGAAAGCTTTGATGTCGGCCGCCGAATTCATATAAGTGATCGGCATCAGCGATTCGAGGCCTATTTCCCGCAACTGCTCCCAGGCCGTTTCGACCTGGTCGAGCCGGGCCATATCGGCCATCGAACAGCCGGCCGCCAGGTCCGGCAGGATCACCTGTTGATGATTCCCGCTCAGAATGTCAGCCGATTGGGCCATGAAATGCACGCCACAAAAAACTATGTAATCGGCCCCCTGCCGCGTCGAGGCCTGCTGAGAAAGCTTGAATGAATCGCCGGTCAAATCGGCGTGGCAGATCACGTCGTCGCGCTGGTAGTGGTGGCCCAGGACCACGACCCGATCCCCCAATCGCCGCTTCGCTTCCTGAATCCGCTCGTATATCTCGGCCTCGCCCAGGTCCAGATAATCTTCAATCGGTTTGACGCCGCTCCTGTCGAACGCCGTCGCTGCCCGCCCTCCGGCGGCGAATTCCAGGTTCTGGGATGTTCTGGCGCTTGCTCTCATCTCGGCTCTCCTATATTTGTCTCTGGTTTGTCTCCTGTTTGTCCCACGCGACTTAGTGTACTTCTTACACGATGTGCAAAGTGTATCTTATACACTAAGTAAAAGCAAGTGGAATCCGGAAGAAGACAAGGAGAAAGGGAGACGGGGAGAATGGACGTTTTTCCCACTCTCCCAGTCTCCCTTTCCCCTGTCTTAGATACGATTGATTCCCAGTGACTTCATTCTACGGTAGAGGTGGCTGCGGTCGATGCCCATCAACTCGGCGGCGCGAGAGACGTTGCCGTCAGTTTCCGCCAGTTTGCGGAGAATGTATTCGCGTTCGTAGGCCTCGGAGGCTTCGCGGTAGGAGTCGAAATTGTAGCTCGAAGCGGGTGGCGATTCGGCGCCCAGAATCGGCAGGTCGTCGGCTTCGATTTCGTGCCGGGCGCGCATGATGATCACGCGCTCGACAGTGTTGCGCAGTTCGCGCACGTTACCGGGCCAGGGGTAATTGCGCATCCGCTCGATCGCGGAGGGCTTGAAATCTTTCGGCGGTTTGCGGTGAGCCAGTGAAAACTCCAGGTTGAAATGCTCGACCAGGGCCGGCACGTCTTCGAGCCGTTCGCGCAGCGGGGGGATTTCGAACGGAATGACGTTGAGGCGGTAGAACAGGTCGGCGCGGAACGCGCCGCGTTCGATTTCGGCTTCGAGTCTTTTGTTGGTCGCGGCGATCACGCGCGTGTCTACGGAAACGGAGGTTTCCGAGCCGACCGGTTCGAATCTCTGCTCTTCGAGCGCGCGCAGGACTTTCGATTGGGTCTTCAGGCTCATATCGCCGATCTCGTCCAGGAAGAGGGTCGCGCCGTCGGCGCGCTCGAATTTGCCGCGCCTGGCCTGCGTCGCTCCGGTAAAGGCGCCTTTGACATGGCCGAACAATTCGGATTCGATCAGGTCGTCCGGGATGGCCGCGCAATTGACCTCTATGAATGGGAGCGAAGAGCGCGGGCTTTGGGCATGCAGAGCGCGGGCGACGAGTTCCTTGCCGGTTCCTGATTCGCCGTAAATAAGCACGCGGCCGCGGGTCGGCGCGGCGTAAGCGATCTGCTGCCGCAGCGCGCGTATCGGCGCCGAGTCTCCGATCATCACGTAACCGCGCTCGAGTTTCTCCTGCAGTTCCGAATTGGCCGTTTCGAGTTCGCGCTGTCGGATCGCGTTTTTGACCGCCAGGATCGTTTTTTCCAGGGAGAGCGGTTTCTCTATGAAATCGAAGGCGCCGAGTTTCGTGGCGCGCACGGCCGTGTCGATCCGCCCGTGGCCGGAAATCATCACAACGCTGGTGTCGGGATAGTTGGCTTTCAGCCAGGCGAGAGTTTCGAGGCCGTCGATTCCCGGCAGCCAGACGTCGAGCAAAACGCAGGTGTAGAGCCGCCGCTCGAAGGCCCGCATACACTCTTCACCGCTGGCCGCCGCGGCCACGTCGAAGCCTTCGTCTTCGAGCACGCCGGTGAGCGACTGGCGAATGCCGGGTTCGTCGTCAACTATCAGAACTGAATGCGCCATACTTCTTTACAAAATCATCCCATTATCAGATTAGGACAGGACGTGGCGCGAGTTGTTCACTCGCGCCACACTCTTTTTCGCATATTTTTCCTAAAAACCATTAGTCTGTCCGTCCCAAAGCATGCGCTAAAGTCTGTTCTACTATTTGTTGCTCGGCTGCGGGCAGCTCAATTATAAACCGCGCGCCGCGCGGCGAATTCTGCTGTACGCGGATGCGCCCCTGGTG